>NZ_CAFI01000476.1 GCF_000239775.1 Bradyrhizobium sp. ORS 375 | reverse complement strand
CGGTGAGCCAGATCATATTCGAGCGCTCCGAGAGCTTTTTCCAGCAGGAAAAAGTTAAGGAGCGCCTGCGCGGCGTCGGGATCGTCGGGCCAGAGCCGCTCGATGGCCTTCACCTCGCGATAACCGGCCAAAAAGGCCGCGATGGCGCGGTCGCGCCACTCCGTCAGCGCGGCGGGGAGCCGGCCATGGTCATCGGGGCCGGCGCGCAGCGCGCGCTCGAGCGCCACGCGGACGGAGCAGTCGATCGAGCGCAGAAAGCCCGCGATGTCGCGCGCCGGCGGCGCCTTGCGCCGTCGCTCGGCGAGCGGCAGCTCCTCGTCGCCGTCGAAGTCGATGATGACGATGTCATCCTTGACGATCAGCATCTGGCCGAGGTGGAAGTCGCCATGCAGGCGGATGTCAGAGCCGCCGAGATGTTGGCGGATCGGCTGGCCGAGCCGCTCCGACAGCTCGCCGCGGCTGGCGAGAACCTGATCGACCAGCCCCCGCTCAGGGTCCTTGAGATGGTCGCGGCGCTCGCTCAGGCCAGCGACGATCCGCGCGGCCTGGGCCCGAAGCCGGTCGATCCAGTGATCGAGGCTGTCGGTCGTGGTCGGCTGGGGGGCGAAATCCGCGATGTCGCCGCGCGAGGCCAGCGCCGCATGCAACTCGCCGGCGCGCCGGCCCGCCTGGGTCATGTAGCGGAGGTAGGGCGGCAGCTCCTCGCTCTGCCGTTCGTCGCCGCTGGTGGCGAACACGCGCTGGTCGTCGATGTAGCGATCGAGATAGGCCGCGGTGACGGTCCAGCCGTCGCCCTGGTTCTCGACGAAGCCGTGCACGGCGCCGACCGTGCGCCGCTCGTCGTCCTGGACCACCTCGACGCTGCCGAGCAGCGGCGGCACGTTGGAGAAGTGGACGATTTCGGTGAGGAAGCGGCCGACATCGATTTCGGGATGAGGGCCTGTCTCGAGCTCGCGATAGATCTTGACGAAGAATTCATTGTTGACCACGGCCTTGCTGCTGCAGCGGTCGGTCTCGATGACACGCACCTGCTCGGACTCCCGCACCGGCTTGTCGGGAAAGCGCGCAGTCGGGCGGAATTCCAGTCGCAGCCCGTTCTCCTCGACGGTGAGCGACTGCGCGACATTGCGCAGCAGCAGCGACAGGAAGATCGGGTTGGTGGCGGCATCCAGCAGCGTGCCCTCGCGGGCGCCCTGGCGCACGGCGGCGAACGCCTGTGGATTATAGCGCTCGCGATCGAACCGCACCCAATCGATCTGCATCGGCAGCAAATAGCGCAGCTCGTTCTTGCGCTCCGCGGCCTGGAAGAAGATCAGCCACGGGCGGTTGTCGCCGATGTCGCAGAACGGGATCGCGGAGGTCAGCGTCGGATGAATCGCCTCCGGCGCGCGCTCGGGGTACCAGCGCGTCCGCGCGAGGTGGCCGGGCAGCACGTCACGCTCGAACAGGCTGCGGGTGCGCGCCAGCGACACCCAGGTCGAGCCGAGCGGCACGACCAGCGTCTCGAATTCCGGCACCGCGCGCTGCACGACCGGCTCGGACTTGTCGCGCTCCTTGAGCTGGAACCAGTAGAAGCCGTAGGGCGACAGCGTGATCATGTAGGGCAGCTCGCCGATCGCGGGGAAGCGCGAGCGGCCGAGCATCTCGATCGGAATGCGGTCCTTGAATGCGGAGAGATCGAGCTCGGTCGCCTGCGCCGAGCGCGACAGGTTGGCGACGCAGAGGATCACCTCGTCCTTGTATTGGCGCACATAGGCCAGCACCGAGCGGTTGGCCGGACGGATGAAGGTCATCGTGCCCCGGCCGAAGGCGAGCGTCGACTTGCGGACCGAGATCAGCTTCTTGGTCGCGTTGAGCAGCGACGACAGGCTGCGCGACTGCGCCTCGACGTTGACGGCCTCGTAGCCATAGACCGGGTCCATGATCATCGGCGCGTACAGCCGCGCCGGATCGGCGCGCGAGAAGCCGCCGTTGCGGTCCGGCGTCCATTGCATCGGCGTGCGCACGCCATTGCGGTCGCCGAGATAGATGTTGTCGCCCATGCCGATCTCGTCGCCGTAATAGATGATCGGTGTGCCCGGGAACGACATCAGGAGCGAGTTCATCAGCTCGATCTTGCGCCGGTCATTGTCCATCAGCGGCGCAAGCCGCCGGCGGATGCCGACATTGATGCGCGCGCGGGGATCGTTGGCATAGGTCGACCAGAGATAATCCCGCTCGACGTCCGTCACCATTTCGAGCGTCAGCTCGTCATGATTGCGCAGGAACAGCGCCCATTGGCAGCTCGAAGGGATATCCGGCGTCTGGCGCAGGATGTCGGTGATCGGGAAACGATCCTCCTGCGCAATCGCCATGTAGATGCGCGGCATCAGGGGGAAGTGGTAGGCCATGTGGCACTCGTCGCCCTGGCCGAAATACTCCTGCACATCTTCCGGCCATTGATTGGCCTCGGCCAGCAGCAGCTTGTCCTTGGCGTAATTGTCCAGTTCGACCCGCAGACGCTTGATGATCTCATGCGTCTCGGGGAGGTTCTCGTTGTTGGTGCCATCGCGCTCGCAGAGATACGGAATCGCGTCGAGGCGGAAACCGTCGACGCCGGCATCCAGCCAGCGCTTCATCACCTGGATGATGGCGTTGACCACCCGCGGATTGTCGAAGTTCAGGTCCGGCTGGTGCGAGAAGAAGCGGTGCCAGTAGAACTGGCCGGCCTCCGGATCCCACGTCCAGTTCGACTTCTCGGTGTCGGTGAAGATGATGCGGGTGCCCAGATATTTCTGGTCGGTGTCGCTCCAGACGTACCAGTTGCGCGCGCTCGATCCGGGTGGGCTGCGGCGGGCCCGCTTGAACCAATGGTGCTGGTCGGAGGTGTGGTTGACGACGAGCTCGGTGATGACGCGCAGGCCGCGGCGCTGCGCTTCCTGAATGAAGCGCTTGAAATCCTTCATCGTCCCGAAATCGGGATTGATGCTGCCGTAATCGGCGATGTCGTAGCCGTCGTCGCGACCGGGCGAGGGATAGAACGGCAGCAGCCACAGCGCGGTGACGCCGAGATCCTGCAGATAGTCGAGCTTCTCGGTGAGGCCGGCAAAGTCGCCGATGCCGTCGTTGTTGCTGTCGGCGAACGCTTTGACGTGCAACTGGTAGATGATCGCGTCCTTGTACCAGAGGCCGTCGCCATCGGTCTCGGTCTGGAGGCTCGGGGCATCCAGGGATGACATCACGTTCATGAGGCCCTCACACCGAAGAGAGAGGAAAAAGGGATCGGCTGTGGTCGGAGGCGCACCGGCGCCGCCAGATGCGGCTCTCCTCAAAAGAGGGCAGAATAGGGGAGAACGCGCCGGGGATCGCGACGCTCTCGAACGTGTGCGGAAATTTGTTCACGGTGATGCCATTGACAAGAAAACCGTGTCCCGGTTCGCTAGGAACCGGAACCACCCGATACAAAGCCGCAGTCCCGGTTTTTGTTCCCCAGGGAACGAGGGCCGGCGCGGCGCGTTAGGGGCCTATCCTCTTGCCGTCCCACAACATTTTCACGACGTGCGACCCTCGTGACGTCAGATCGCGTGCCGAATGGATCTCTACAGCCAAGCTCATAGTCTCGGAATCCTGACAGAATTCTACGACGGTCAGGGGAATCGCCGCGTCACCGACGAAGCCGCCCTCAAGATCATCGTCGAGGCGTTCCCAAGGCCGACGCCGCATCGGCTGCTCAGCGGCGCGATCGTGATTCGGCCGGCGCAGCCGGCGCGCAGCCGGTTGAGCGATGCGGCCAAGCTGCCGGTCAAATGGACCGTCAAGCGCGGCGATGTCGAGGTCGCAAGAGGTGAGGCGCGGGACCCCTTCATTGAGTGGCCAGGCGATTTGCCCGCCGGCAGCTATCGGCTCGAGCTGTTGGATGCGTCGTCGTGCCGCGAGGAGCTGCCGCTGCTGGTCGCGCCCGACAAGGCGTATTCGGGCGATTTCGATCGCGTCTGGCTATTGGCGGTGCAGCTCTACGGCATCAGGTCGCGCCGCAACTGGGGCATGGGCGATTTCACCGACCTGGCCAATCTGATCGAAACCTGCGCGAAGCTCGGCGCTGACGGCGTCGGCCTCAATCCGCTGCATGCGCTGTTCGACGACCGGCCGGGCGATTTCAGTCCCTATGCGCCGAACAGCCGGTTGTTCCTCAATGCGCTCTATGTTGATGTCGAGCAGGCGCCGGGCTTCAAGGCTGGACCGGACAGCAAGGCGCTGGAGCCGCTGCGGCAGGCCGAACTGGTCGATTACAAGGGCGTCGCGGCGCTGAAATGGCCGGCGCTGCGCGCGGCCTTCGACACGTTCATGGCCGCGCCCGACGGCGCCGACGCGGCGGAATTCAAGGCCTATCGCGCCGAGCGCGGCGACCTCCTGGCGCGCTTCACCTGCTTCGAGGTGCTGCGGCATCGCTTCCAGAAGCCGTGGTGGGATTGGCCGGAGGAATGGCGCCAGCCGGACGCGGCGCGCTGCGTGGCGCTGCTCAGTGGCCCGGACAGCCGGGAGGCGGATTTCGTCGCCTATGTGCAATGGCTCGCGGAGCGCCAGCTGAGGCACTGCAAGGACCTCGCGCATCGGTTGGGCATGAAGGTCGGTCTGTATCTCGACGTCGCCGTCGGCGTCCAATCCGATGGCTTCGATGCCTGGAACGAGCAGGGTGCGATTTCGCGCACCCTGTCGGTCGGCGCACCGCCGGATCCGCTGAATACGGTGGGGCAGAACTGGGGCCTCGCCGGCTTCAATGCGCCGGGGCTGGAATTGAAAAACTTCGAGCCGTTTCGCGAAATGGTCCGCGCCTCGATGCGTCATGCCGGCGCCATCCGGCTCGACCACGTGCTCGGCCTGAAGCGGCTCTATCTGGTGCCGCACGGCTTTCCCGCGAAGCAGGGCGCCTATGTCCAGATGCCGTTCGACGCGCTGCTCGCCGCCACGGCGATGGAAAGCGTCGCCAACCAGTGCATCGTCATCGGCGAGGATCTCGGCACCGTGCCGGAGGGTTTTCGCGAGCAGATGGCCGATTGGGGCCTGTGGTCCTACAAGGTCATGATCTTCGAGCGCGACGACAATGGCCGCTTCCGCGACGTCGACTACTATCCGCCGAATGCGCTGGTGACGCTGAACACTCACGACCTCTCGACCTACGCCGGCTGGCGGTCATTCGGCGACCTCAAGACCAAGCGCGGATTGGACATCGATCCCGGCGAGACCGATCAGGATCGCTGGCACGCGCTCGGCCTGTGGGACGAGGTGCTCCGCCACAACGGAATCCACACCAACGACGTGCATTCCGCGATCGGCTTCCTGTCGCGGACGCGGTCGCGCCTGCTGGTGATTTCGCTCGAAGACCTGCTCGGCATCGTCGACCAGCCGAACATCCCCGGCACCATTGACGAGCATCCGAACTGGCGCCGCAAGGTCCCGGTCAACCTCGAGGACATCACCGGGACGGTTCATGTCGAGGCGCTCAAGGCCGCAACCGCCGAACGGATCAGCCCGGCGGGCGTTTAAGCAGGGGGGAGTTCGGCGGGGGCATTTGCACATGGATGCGGAATGTCCTGCAGGATCGAAGATTACGCACTGATTGGTGATTGCGAGACGGCGGCGCTGGTGAGCCGCAGGGGATCGATCGACTGGCTGTGCTGGCCGGCGTTCGATTCCGATGCCTGCTTCGCGGCGCTGCTGGGTGATCACGGCAACGGCCGCTGGCTGATCGAGCCGTGTGACGAGGTCAGGTCGAACAGCCGTCGCTATCGCGGCGACAGCCTGATCCTCGAGACCCGGTTCGAAACCGGCACCGGCACGGTCGAACTGATCGACTTCATGCCGCCACGCGGCAAGGCCTCCGACGTCGTCCGCCTGGTGCGCGGCGTGGCGGGCAAGGTCGCGATGCGCATGGACCTGATCATTCGCTTCGGCTTCGGTGTCGAAATTCCCTGGGTCCGGCGCTCCGAGGATCGCTCGGCGCTGCTCGCCGTGTGCGGTCCGGACATGGCGGTGCTGCACACGCCGGTGGAGACGCGCGGCGAGGACATGACGACCGTCGCGGAGTTCGAGGTTGCGGCGGGCGAGACCGTGCCGTTCGTGCTGACCTACGGCGCGTCGCATCTGCCGCCTCCCAGGCCGATCGATTACGAGCAGGCGCTTCGCGACACCGAAGCGTTCTGGTCGGACTGGTCGCGCCGCTGCACGTACAAGGGCGATCATCGCGACCTCGTGATGCGCTCGCTCGTGACGCTGAAGGCGCTGACCTACGGCCCGACCGGCGGCATCGTCGCCGCCCCGACGACGTCGCTGCCGGAGAAGCTCGGCGGTTGGCGCAACTGGGACTATCGCTTCTGCTGGCTGCGCGATGCGACCTTCACGCTGCTGGCGCTGATGAACTCCGGCTATACCGAGGAAGCGCTGGCCTGGCACAATTGGCTGCTGCGTGCGGCCGCCGGGGCGCCAGCTCATATGCAGATCATGTACGGCATCATGGGGCAGCGGCGGCTGACCGAATGGGAGGCGGAATGGCTGCCGGGCTATGAGGGGTCGCAGCCGGTCCGGATCGGCAACGCCGCCCACGCGCAGCTGCAGCTCGACGTCTATGGCGAGCTGATCGACGCGTTTCATCAGGCGCGCATGACCAAGCTGAAACTGAACGACGGCACCTGGGCGCTCGAACGCGCCGTGGTCGATCATCTCACCGATGTCTGGGACCGGCCCGATCACGGCATCTGGGAGCGCCGCGGCGACGGCCGTCATTACGTGTTCTCCAAGGTGATGACCTGGGTCGCGTTCGACCGCGCCATCAAGAGCGCCGAGCGATTCAATCTAGAGGCGCCGCTGGAACGCTGGCGGCGGCTGCGCGAGACCATTCACGGCGACGTCTGCGAGAAGGGCTATGATGCCGAAACCGGCAGCTTCGTCGAGGCGTACGGATCGCAGATGCTCGATGCGAGCTTGCTGCTGCTGCCTGCGGTCGGCTTTCTGCCGTGCTCCGATCCGCGCATTCGCGGCACCATCGCGGCGATCGAGCAGCATCTGCTGCGCGACGGCTTCGTCCTGCGGCACGATCCGCGCGAGCAGTCCGCGCAGGAACAGCAGCCGATCGAGGGCGCGTTCCTCGCCTGCACGCTGTGGCTGGCGGATGCCCATGTGCTCTCCGGCAACATCGAGAAGGCGGAGACGCTGTTCCAGCGCGTGGTCGACATCGCCAACGATGTCGGACTGCTCGCGGAAGAATACGACATCGACGCGCGACGGCAGACCGGCAATTTCCCGCAGGCGCTGACACATATCGCGTTGATCAACACGGCGCAGAATTTGAGCGGCGCCAAGAAGACGTGCGACAAGCCGGCCAAGCAGCGATCGGACGCGTGAGCCGGCTGGTCAACCCTGAGCGTTCTCGGCGAGGATCATCTCCATCGCGTTGGCGAAGCCCTCGTCCTGATTGGAGGTGGTGATGCGCGTCGCGTGGCTCTTCACATCGTCGCTGGCATTGCCCATCGCGATCGACAGGCCGCTGACCTCGAACATCGCGACATCATTGTGCATGTCGCCGATGGTCGCGACCTCAGCGAGCGGGATGCCGAGCCGCTGCGCCATCGTCGTGACGAATGTGCCCTTGTTGCGGCCGGGCGGGGTGATGTCGAGATAGTAGCTCTGCGAGCGGACGGCGGTCGCCTCGCTGCCCAGCAGCTCGCGCATCTCGCTCTCGCAGCGGGCCAGCAGCTCGAAGTCGCGGCTGGCGCCGACGATCTTGCAGGCGCTCGACAGATAGGGCGCGAAATCGCCGATGATGGTGGGATCGGCGCGGATGGCGCGCTGCTCGTTCGGGACGTAGTCGCCGTCGGGATTGCGGGTCAGCCAGGCGTCGGCGGTGAACACCCAGATGTCGACGCCGCGCTGATGCAGAAGGTCGATGCTGCGCGCGGCGGCGCCGGCCGGGATCAGGCTCTGCTCCAGTGGCCGCATGTCCGGGGCGATGATCGAGCTGCCGTTGAAAGGTCCGACCGGCAGGCCGATCTGCAACGGCGCGATCAGGAAACCCATGCCGATCGCCGGACGGCTCGACGTGATGGTGAAGGCGATCCCGGCCTCGCGAAGCTCGTGCGCCGCCTTCGCCGCGCGCTCGGTCAGAACCTTGTCCTTGGTCAGCAGCGTGCCGTCGACGTCGGACACGACGAGAGCGATGCGGGTCATGAGCCGTTCCATTCACAGTCAGGCACGGCCCTGACCGATGTGAAGCTGTTGCAGGACTTGATCGACGATGCTCTCGACCGGCGCGTCGACCAAGACCGTGATAGGATGCTCGTCGGCGGCAGGTGGTTCCAGGGTGGCGAACTGGCTGTCGAGCAGCCCGGTCGGCATGAAGTGGCCCTTGCGGTGACCCATGCGATCCCCGATCAGCTCGCGGTCCCCTTCGAGATAGACCAGGCGGACATCGCCGCGATCGCCGACCAGGATCTTGCGGTACGCCTTCTTGAGCGCCGAGCAGGCGATGATGATCGGCTCGCCCTCGGCGCGGCAGCGCGCGATCTCGTCGGCGATCGCCTGCAGCCAGGGCCAGCGATCCTCGTCCGTGAGCGGGTGGCCCGCGCTCATCTTGGCGACGTTGGCCGGCGGATGAAAGCTGTCGCCGTCCTCGAACCGCCACCCCAGGCGGCGACCGAGTGCTTCGCCCACCGTGCTCTTGCCCGAGCTGGCCACGCCCATGACGATGAGTGCGTGCGGAGGCGTGTCCGGCCATGCCGCCGCGTCGATGAGAAATGTCGTCCTCTCGTTCGACCGCGCGCGATTGGCGGGCAGGTATTCGCCCGCCAGCACCCGCGTCAGGATCGGCCGCTTGTCAGCCCCGCCCACCTCGAACAGCATGGTGCGGCAGGACGCGAGGACAGGCAGGGTCAGGCTGACCCGCGGCACGAACGGCGCGACATGCGCCTTGTCGACGCCCACCACCCAGCGATCCCTGACGTCGACCGCCGGGTAGCCTGGAAACAGCGAGGCGACGTGACCGTCGGGGCCGATGCCCAGCAGCACGAGGTCGAACAGCGGCCGTGCCGGATCGAGCGCGTCTGCGCCGTAGAACGTCATCAGCTCGCGCGCATAGGCGTCCGCGCTGCTCTCGGGAGATCCGGTCTCCGTCGGGACCGGATGAATGTTCGAGGCGGGCGCGCAGGCGTCGAGGAAGGCGTGGCGCGCCATCGTCATGTTGTGCAGTGGATCGCCCGGCGGCACAAAACGCTCGTCGCCGATGAACCAGTGCACGCGCGGCCAGGGAATGCGATCACGATAAGACTTCGTCGCCAACAGCTCATAGAGCTGCTTCGGACTGGAGCCGCCGGTGAGGCAGATGGCGACGCGGCCGGAATTGGCCCCGATCCGCGCGAGCAGAAGATCGGCGGCCGCCTGCGCCATCGCCGCTTTGTCGGCGACGCGCACCAGCTCGGGAGACGGCGTACCCATCGCGTCAGGCCAACTTGCGCCAGCTGCGGCCGTCGCGCGCCAGCAGATCGGCAGCCGCCTTAGGCCCTTCGCTGCCGGCCTGATAGGTATGCAGGCCGTCGCGGCCCGCCTTCTTCCAGGCCTCGATGAACGGCTCGACGGCTTTCCAGCCGGCCTCGACGCTGTCGGCGCGCTGGAACAGGATGTTGTCGCCGATCATGCAGTCATAGATCAGCGTCTCGTAGCCGGTCGCCGGCTCGGCCTGGAAATAGTCCTTGTAGTTGAACTTCATCTGCACGCCGTCGGTGCGGATGGTCGGGCCGGGGATCTTGGTATTGAACTGCAAGGTGATGCTCTGGGTCGGCTCGATGCCGATGACCAGATAGTTCTCCGCCAGCGTATCGATCGGCGTGCAGCTGAACATCGCGAACGGCGCTTGCCGGAACTTGATCGCGACCTCGGTGCGCTTGGCGCCGAGCGCCTTGCCGGTGCGGAGGTAGAACGGGACGCCGGCCCAGCGCCAATTGTCGATCGTCAGCTTGAGCGCCGCATAGGTCTCGGTCGCGCTATCGGGATTGACGTCCTTGGTCTCGCGATAAGAACTCAGCTCGGTGTCGCCGACCATGCCGGCCTTGTATTGGCCACGGACGGAGTTCAGCAGCGCTTCCTCTTCCGTCAGTGGCTGAATGGCGGAGAGCACCTCGGCCTTCTCGGAGCGCACGGTGTGCGCATCGAACCGCGCCGGCGGCTCCATGGCGACCAGGGAGAGCAGCTGGAACAGATGGTTCGGCACCATGTCGCGCAGCGCGCCGGTGGCGTCATAGAAGCTGCCGCGGGTGCCGACGCCGAGCTTCTCCTCGACGGTGATCTGGACATGGTCGATGTGATGCCTGTTCCAGATCGGCTCGAACATGCCGTTGGCGAAGCGCAGCACCAGGATGTTCTGTACCGTCTCCTTGCCCAGATAATGATCGATCCGATAGATCTGATGCTCGGTGACGAGTTCCAGCAGCTGATCGTTGAGCTTCTTGGCCGAGGCGAGATCGGTGCCGAACGGCTTTTCGACCACCAGCCGGCGCCACGCCTTGCCGTCCTCCTTCAACAGCCCGAGGCGGCCGAGCTGCTGGGCGATCGGCGCGAAGGCGGCAGGCGGCGTCGCCAGATAGAACAGCCGGTTGCCGTGCGTTTCCCGCGCGGCTTCCAGTTTCTCGAGCCGCTCTTTCAGCTCGTCAAAACTGTCCGGCTCCTTCGGATCGGCCTCGATCGCAGTCACGCAATGCAGCAGACGCTGGGCGATCTCGTCCTCGATCGGCCGCGTGGCATATTTGCGCAGGCCTTCCATCAGGTTCACGCGCAGCTGCTCGCTCGACATGCCCTTGCGGGCGATGCCGACGATGCAGAAGCGGTCCGGCAGCAGGTTGCCGGCCGCGAGATTGTAGAGCGAGGGCAGCACCAGGCGGTGCGTGAGGTCGCCGGTCACGCCGAAAATGACGAACGCGCAGGCATCGGGCTTCTGGTGCGGCGGCTGATGCGGATGCAGCGGGGTCACGCGCGGTCCGCCTTGTCAGTCTTGGGTTTGACGATCTCAGGCGCGCTCTGACGCGCGGGATCGGCATGCTGCTCCGGCTCCTTGTGGCCGCCAAAGCCCTCACGCATGGCGGACAGGATTTTCTCCGCGAAGGTGTGCTCCTGGCGCGAGCGGAAGCGCGCGAACAAGGCTGCGGTCAAAACCTCGGCCGGCACCGCCTCGTCGACCGCGGCGTTGACGGTCCAGCGTCCCTCGCCGGAATCCTCGACATAGCCGGAATATTTCTCCAGCCCCGGCTGGCGCGCCAGCGCGCTCGCGGTCAGGTCGAGGAGCCAGGACGGAATCACGCTGCCGCGGCGCCAGACCTCGGCGATGTCAGCAAGGTCAAAGTCGAAACGGTGCGCTTCGGGCAGCACCTCGCTGTTGGCGTTTCGCAGGATGTCGAAGCCTTCGGCATAGGCCTGCATCAGGCCGTACTCGATGCCGTTGTGGATCATCTTCACGAAATGGCCGGCGCCGGTCGGACCGGCATGGAGATAGCCTTGCTCGACGCGCGGGTCGCGGCCGTCACGGCCGGACGTCCGGGGAATGTCGCCGATACCGGGGGCGAGTGTCGAGAAGATCGGATCGAGCCGGTCGACGACGGCCTTGTCGCCGCCGATCATCATGCAGTAGCCGCGTTCGAGACCCCAGACGCCGCCGGAGGTGCCGACGTCGACGTAATGCAGGCCGCGCTCCCGCAGCGCCTTGCCGCGGCGGACGTCGTCCTGCCAGAAGCTGTTGCCGCCGTCGATGATGACGTCGTCCGAACCCATCAGCTTGGTGAGCTGCTCGACCGTGGCTTCGGTGATCTTGCCGGCCGGCAGCATGATCCAGGCATGCCGCGGCGTGGCGAGCTTGCCGACGAACTCGTCGAGGCTCGCTGCTCCCGTCGCGCCTTCGGAGACCAGCGCGGCGACGGCCTTCGCGTCGCGATCATAGACGACGCACGAATGCCCCGCGCGCATCAGGCGGCGCACGATGTTGCCGCCCATCCGCCCGAGACCGATCATTCCCAACTGCATCGCGGAGACCTTCCTAGCTCAGCGCCTCGTTGATGGCGCTGTCGAGCATCTTCAGGCCCGACTTCAGATTGCCCTTGAGATGCACGCGCAGCGCGCGGCGGCCGCGCTCGGTGAGCACGTCGAAATCGCCGCGCGCCTGCGCCGCCTTGATCACGCCGAAGCTCGCCTTCTGCCCGGGGATCGGCAGGTCCTGCGCCTCGTCGGCGGTGATCTGCAGGAAGACGCCGCTGTCGGGCCCACCCTTGTAGGCCTGGCCGGTCGAATGCAGGAAGCGCGGGCCGAACTCCGCGCAGGTCGCAAGATGCTTGCTGTCGCGCAGCTTCAGGCGCATGCGCTGCAGCGCGTCGATGTTGGCATCGTTGTGCTCGATATAGCCGAGCAGGGCGATGTAGTCGCCGTCCGCAGCACGGCGGAGATGGGCCTTAAGCCAGGAGGCAAGGGTGCCGTTGGCGCCATGCTCGCGCAGGCTCTCGGCATTGTGGCTGTCGGTATAGAGCTCGCAGCCTTTGACCGAAGCGACCGGCTCCTCGGCGGGCAGTGATCCAGTCTGCTCGAACGAAGCGGTGAGCTCGCGGGTCTTGATCTTGGCCGACTCCACGTCGGGCTGGTCGAACGGATTGATGCCGAGCACGGCGCCGGCGACTGCGGTTGCCATCTCGAAGCGGAAGAACTCCTGCCCGAGCTGATCGATCGAGGCCATCACGATGCGCACGACCGGATGACCGGCCTCTTCAAGCGCGGCGAGCTTGGCGTCGTGATCGGCGTCATCGTCGCCATCCACCCTGATGTCGATGAAGAAGCGGTCATGACCATAGACCTCGGGCGAAGCGACAGGCTCGCCGTCGATCGGAATCAGGCCCTTGCCTTCCTTGCCGGTGGACTCCGCGATCAACTGCTCGGCCCAGGCGCCGAAATCGGCGATCTTAGGCGAGGCGAAGATCGTCACCTTGTCGCGGCCGTCCAGGCCGGCGAGCCCCATGGCGAGGCCAAGCTGCACGCCCGAATTCTGCAGCGGCGGCACATCCGGGCCACAGGAGCGGACCATGGACAGTGCATTCTTGATCAGCTTGCGCACGTCGATGCCGGCCGTCGCGGCCGGCACCAGACCGAACGGCGACAGCACCGAGTAACGGCCGCCGATCGTCGGCTCGCCATGGAAGATGCGCGCAAAGCCCTGCGCCTTGGCCGCCTTCTCTAGCGACGAGCCGGGATCTGTGACGGCAATGAAGCGGTGACCGGCCTTCTTGGGCCCGATCGCCTCGCTGACGCGCGCGAAGAAATAGTCCTTCATCGCGTTCGGCTCGGTCGTGCCGCCGGATTTCGAGGAGACGATGAACACGGTGTTCCCGATGTCGATCTTCTTCTCCATCGCGCGCACCTGCGCCGGATCGGTGGAGTCGAGCACGTGCAGCTTGGGAAAGCCACTCTTGCGCGGGAAAGTCTTGGCAAGCACCTCCGGCCCGAGGCTCGAGCCGCCCATGCCGAGCACGACGGCGTCGGAGAACTTCTGGCCCTTCACGCGCTGGGCATAGTCCTCGTAGTCGGCGACATCGGCCTTCTCGGCGCTGGTCAGCCAGCCCAGCCATTTATGCTCGTCCTTGCCGGTCCACACCGAGGCATCCTTGTGCCAGAGGCGGCGGATCTTGGCGGACTTGCGCCACTCCTCGGTGGCGGCCTGGACTTTCTTGTCGAGATCAGCAGCAACCGCGATCGACTGCTGCCCGAGCGCTTCGCCGAGCACGACAGCGCGCTTATGCGCCACCGCGCCATAGAGCTTGTCGGCGGCATCGGCGAACTGCTTGACGCCGTCGATCACAAGGTCCGCGGTGATGTCATCGAGCGAGATGCCGGACTTGGCCAGATCGTCGAGCGCGTCCTGGGCGGCGTCGACGTCCTCCTCAAGGCTGTCGCGGACCTTGCCGTGGTCGCGGAAGGCGTCCAACGTCGCCGGCGGCACGGTGTTGACGGTGTTGGGCCCGATCAGCTCCTCGACGTAAAGGACGTCGCTGTATTCCTTGTTCTTGGTACCGGTCGAGGCCCACAGCAGCCGCTGCGGCTTGGCGCCCTTGGCGGCCAGCCGCTCCCAGCGCTCGCCTGCGAACAGGCGCTTGTAATCCTGATACGCCATCTTGGCGTTGGCGATCGCGATCTTGCCCTTCAGCGCGGTCAGTCGCTCCTTCTCGGTCGGATCGTTGGCCTGCGCGATCTTTTCGTCGAGCTGCTTGTCGACGACGCTGTCTATGCGGCTGACGAAGAACGAGGCGACGCTCGCCACATGCGACGGATCGCCGCCATCTGCGACGTAAGCCTCGAGACCGGCGAGATAAGCCTCGGCAACCTGCCGGTAGACCTCTTGCGAGAACAGCAGCGTGATGTTGACGCTGATGCCCTTGGAAATCAGATGCTGGATTGCCGGCAGGCAGGCATCCGTCGCCGGAACCTTGATCATCAGGTTGCGCCGGTCGACCGCCTTCCAGAGCTGCTCGGCCTCGGCGATCGTACCCTTGGCGTCCATTGCCAGATAGGGCGACACTTCGAGGCTGACGAAGCCGTCATTGCCTTTGAACTGGTCATAGACGGGCCGCAGCACGTCGGCGGCGTTCTGGATGTCCTCGACCGCGACAGCCTCGAACAGCTGCGTCGGCGAGCGGTCGCCGCTCTTCAGCGCCCTGGCGATCGGGGCATCGTATTCGTCCGAGCTGCCAATCGCCTTCTCGAAAATCGCGGGGTTGGAGGTGACGCCCTTGACGCCATCCTCGTCGATCAGCCGCTTCAGGTCGCCCTTGGCGACGAAGCCGCGTGCGAGGAAATCGAGCCAGACGGCCTGGCCGTGTTCTTCGAGAGCTTTGACCGGATTCATGATGCCTATCTATGTGCGTCGGCTTGCTTTTTCGGGTTCCCGTCGGGGCATCCTGCCAGACCGACATGGACCCAATATGAACAACTATGCGCCACCGCTATGGAGAACGCCATTCATATTGGATTGATCCCTGTGCAATCCCAAGCGCTTCAGGCCGATTTCGGGGAGCGGAAAGGGGGCGTCACGGCCGGATGTAGAGATAGCCCTGGGACTGCAGCTCGGCGATCCGCACCACGCCGCCTTTCTCCGCCACCACGAAGCCGGGCAGGAGATCGCCGAGGGTGACGTTCTGGGCCTTCATCGTGTTGCCGCAGGCGGCGAGCTCCAGGCCGGCTTTGGAAAAATGTCCGACCCGGCTGCGGATGTCCGGCGCCGCGCCCAAGGTGAAGGCGCGTAGCGCGGGACCATGGATCACCAGGGCGATGGTGACGTGATCTGGGCCGCCGACGCCGTCGTAATGATTCTGAATGTTGCCGAGAACGAAGCCGACCTTGTCGATCTCGTTCAAATGGTAAACGACTTTCAATCTGCCGGAGCCGGCAGTCTCATTCGCCGCTTGCGCGCGCGAGCTCGCGAACAGCGCGCCGAGCGCAGAGACGGCTGCGCTCAACATGTTGCGCCGATCCATCCTCTGCCTCCTTGCAAAGCCAACAACGCGCCACATCTGTTCTATGATGGTATCATTTGTGCCGGATAGCCGCGAGCTCCTTGCGGTCGGTCACCAGTCCCGCGCAGTCGGCGACGTCGCTGCGGTCGACGCGAAAGATCTTGTCGTCGGCGCCCGCGACGAGCGCGTCGCCAGCCTCGGAATCCGGCTTGTTGTCACGCTGCCAGACGGTGATGCGAGAAAGACGCACGATCGCCGATTTGTCATCCTTCGACATCGCGATCTCGATTCCGCCGCCTTCGCAATCGACCGGGCAGTTGTAACGGATCTCGCCTGGGGCGTCGGTTGCACGCGCGTGCTCGCACGATCCGCTGGAATCGAAATCACCGGACCGGTCGCGATAGTTGACGCCGAGACGGAGAGAATAGGTCATCTCGCGCTCGCCCGGCGGGATCTCCGCCGTGACGAGCAGCTGCATGGCCGAAACCTTCTGCTTGGGATGGCGAGCGAGATGATCGGCGTCGTAGCGGCGCGTGAAACAGGCATAGGCCTTCTGACCAGGCGGCTTCGTGAACACTCGCGTGTCGAACGTGCGCGCCTGAATCCTGCTGACGGTGTCGTCGGCACGCGCCACAGTGGCCAATGTGAGCCCGGACAGGATAAAAAGAAGAGCCCGCTTCATGAATGCCGCCACGTCCATGTGATGCGCCGCGTTACGCCGCGAGTGAATCGTTCCAATTCTTCGTCGCAGCCGGGAAGATCTTCGTTCATGCGCGGTTCACGTCCAGCGCGACCATCCTGGCGGGCTGTCGCAGTCGCCAGTTCACATGCCTTCACAAGGCCTTGTGCGGCGCGGGGAGACTACGGTGCCGGGGTATTGCGGATGTTGCGAAGCAGAGACATTGGGGTACAAATAGGGGCGAACGGCGTGGTTTTGCCGAACTATTGAGCGAAGTGCATGTTGATAGGGCATATGCTGCATGCACTTTGCGTTGCGGAAGAGGACCAAGACGGTGCCCAATGAGGGCTAGCGCGCTTCACTCTGAGTCGGTTCGAGATCAGTAGGAACGTACTTAGATCTCGGCCCGTTGCAGCAAGTGCGGCGGAACCTACGTGGAGAGGGATCATGTACAACGATTCGTTGTTCAACGCGTTCGCGAGGTCGTTCGAGGCCCGAAGCCAGACCGACATGTCGATGCAGGAATATCTAGAATCGTGTCGAACCGACCCGATGCGATACGCGAACGCTGCTGAGCGACTACTAGCTGCGATCGGTGAGCCTCAGATGATAGACACGGCCAAGGACCCACGCCTTGGCCGTATTTTTTTGAACCGGACGGTTCGGCTGTATCCAGCCTTTGCCGGCTTCTACGGCATGGAAGATACGATCGAGCGCATCGTCGGCTTCTTCCGCCACGCCGCGCAGGGCTTGGAAGAGCGCAAGCAGATCCTCTATCTCCTCGGCCCGGTCGGCGGCGGCAAGTCGTCGCTGTCGGAGCGGCTCAAGCAGCTGATGGAAGTGCATCCCATCTACGTGCTCAAGGCCGGCGATGAATTGAGCCCGGTGTTCGAATCCCCGCTCAGCCTGTTCGATCCCGACACGCTGGGCCCGATGCTGGAGGAAAAGTACGGCATTCCGCGCCGCCGCCTCACCGGATTGATGAGCCCGTGGTGCTACAAGCGGCTCGAAGCCTTCGGCGGCGACATCTCGCAATTCCGCGTCGCCAAGATCCAGCCGTCGCGGCTGCGCCAGATCGGCATCGCCAAGACCGAGCCGGGCGACGAGAACAACCAGGACATCTCCTCGCTGGTCGGCAAGGTCGACATCCGCAAGCTCGAGACCTACGCGCAGAACGATCCGGATGCCTATAGCTACTCCGGCGGCCTCAATCGCGCCAACCAGGGCATCCTCGAATTCGTCGAGATGTTCAAGGCGCCGATCAAGATGCTGCATCCGCTGCTGACGGCGACGCAGGAAGGCAACTATATCGGCACCGAGAACATCGGCGCGATCCCCTATAATGGCGTGATCCTCGCCCACTCGAACGAAGCGGAGTGGCAGAGCTTCAAGACCAACAAGAACAACGAGGCCTTCATCGACCGCATCTGCGTCATCAAGGTCCCGTACTGCCTGCGCGTCACCGAGGAGCGCAAGATCTACGAGAAGCTGATCCAGGGCTCCGAGCTCGCCACCGCGCCCTGCGCCCCGGCGACCTTGGATACGCTGGCCCGCTTCTCGGTGATGTCGCGCCTGCGCAAGCACGAGAACTCGACGCTTTACGCCAAGATGCGGGTCTATGACGGCGAGAGCCTGAAGGAATCCGATCCGAAGGCGCGCAGCGTGCAGGAGTATCGCGACGCCGCCGGCGTCGACGAGGGCATGGACGGCATCTCGACCCGCTTCGCGTTCAAGGTGCTGGCCGCGACTTACAATCACGACACGTCGGAAGTCTCGGCCGACGCCGTGCATCTGATGTACGTGCTGGAGCAGTCGATCAAGCGCGAGCAGCTGCCCGAGGAGATCGAGAAGCGCTATCTCGAGTTCATCAAGGCGGACCTCGCGCCGCGTTACGCCGAGTTCATCGGTCACGAGATCCAGAAGGCATATCTGGAATCCTACTCCGATTACGGCCAGAACCTGTTCGACCGCTACGTGGACTATGCCGATGCCTGGATCGAGGATCAGGACTTCAAGGATCCCGATACGGGACAGCTGCTCAACCGCGAGCTCCTGAACCAGGAGCTGACCAAGATCGAGAAGCCGGCGGGGATCGCCAACCCGAAGGACTTCCGCAACGAGGTTGTCAAGTTCTCGCTGCGCTCCCGGGCCCAGAACGGCGGAAAAAATCCGTCCTGGACCTCCTACGAAAAGATCCGCGAAGTCATCGAAAAGAGGATATTCTCGCAGGTCGAAGACCTTCTGCCGGTCATCTCCTTCGGCACCAAGAAGGACGGTGAGACCGAGAAGAAGCACGCCGACTTCGTCCAGCGCATGGTCGAGCGCGGCTATACCGAGCGGCAGGTCCGCCGGCTGGTCGAGTGGTACATGCGGGTGAAGCAGGCGGGTTGATCGTAGTCCGGCGCCGATGGTCGCTGCATGTGCTGCAGGCCATCGGTCCGACGTCGGCGCCTGGGCTATGATCTGATGCGGAGCGTTCGACGCCGAGCTTGGCGGACGCGTCGAACAGGAATGATGCGGGTGCCGCGTCGATCTGACGTTGCACCGCGGCATCGCGGCGGGGGAGAGCAGGAGTCGAAGCCGCTGCAGCAGGAGGCGTGTGGAACGTGGTCATGCACATCATTGATCGGCGCCTGAATCCGGGCGGCAAAAGTCTCGAAAATCGCCAGCGATTTTTGCGCCGCGCCAAGGCTCTGGTTCAGGGAGCGGTCAAGAAGACTTCGCAAGACCGCGACATCAAGGACGTGCTGGAGGGCGGCGAAGTCTCGATCCCGCTCGACGGCATGGACGAGCCGCGCTTCCGTCGCGAGGGCGGCACCCGCGACATGGTGCTGCCGGGGAACAAGAAATTCATCGAAGGCGACATCCTGCCGCGCTCCGGTGACGGCAGCGGCCGCAAGTCTGGACCGGGGCAGGGCGACAGCGAGGACGCCTTCCGCTTCGTGCTGAGCAAGGAGGAGTTCGTCAATCTCTTCCTCGACGATCTCGAGCTGCCGGATCTCGCCAAGCGCAAGTTTGCCGAGGCCGAGAGCGAAGGGCTGGTGCGCGCGGGCTATTCGACCTCGGGTTCGCCGGCCAACATTTCGATCAGCCGCACCGTCACCCGAGCTATGGCCCGCCGCGTCGCACTGCGTCGGCCGCGGCCGGAGGCGATCGCCGAGCTCGAAGCCAGGATCGCCGAGGAGACCGACGAGGACAAGAAGGCCGCGCTGGTGGCCGAGCTGGAGGCGCTGAAGGCCAAGGCCAAGCGCATCCCCTTCATCGATCCGATCGACATCCGCTACCGACGCTTCGAGGCGGTGCCGAAGCCGATCGCGCAGGCGGTGATGTTCTGCCTGATGGACGTGTCCGGCTCGATGTCGGAGCACATGAAGGACCTCGCAAAACGGTTCTACATGCTGCTCTACGTGTTCCTGACGCGGCGTTACCGCCATGTCGAGATCGTGTTCATCCGCCACACCGACCGCGCCGAGGAGGTCGACGAGCAGACCTTCTTCTACGGCCCGGCGTCCGGCGGCACTCTGGTGTCCAGCGCGCTGCAATGCATGCACGACATCGTGCGCTCGCGCTTCCGCCCGTCGGACTGGAACATCTACGCGGCGCAGGCCTCGGACGGCGACAATGCCACCTCGGACTCCGAGAACGTCGCGCGGCTGCTGACCGACAACATCCTGCCGGTGTCGCAGTTCTTCGCCTATCTCGAGGTCGGCGAATCCGGCACCTATTCCTTCGAGATGCCGGACTCCGCGCTGTGGTCGCTGTATGAGCGTCTCCGCGCCAACGGCCAGCCGCTGTCGATGCGCAAGGTGCGCGACCGCAGCGAGATCTTCCCCGTCTTCCACGACCTGTTTCAGCGTCGCGGCACCACGCAGGAAAGGGCGGCATCATGAGCGGATTGCTGTTCGAAGGCGCCGACTGGAATTTCCTCACTTTGCAGCGCATCCACGATGCCTGCGAGGCCGTGGCGCAGAAGGAGCTCGGGCTCGACACCTATCCGAACCAGATCGAGGTCATCACCGCCGAGCAGATGCTCGACGCCTATTCCTCGGTCGGCATGCCGCTGTTCTACAAGCACTGGTCATTCGGCAAGCACTTCGCCTATCACGAGGCATCCTATCGCAAGGGCCTGATGGGCCTTGCCTATGAGATCGTGATCAACTCCTCGCCCTGCATCTCCTATCTGATGGAGGAGAACACGGCGACGATGCAGACGCTGGTCATCGCGCACGCCGCGTTCGGCCACAACCACTTCTTCAAGAACAACTATCTGTTCAAGCAGTGGACCGACGCCGACGGCATCCTCGACTATCTCGATTTCGCTCGAGGCTACATCGCGCAATGCGAGGAGCGGTTCGGCCGCATGGCCGTCGAGCATACGCTCGACGCCGCGCATGCGCTGATGTCGCATGGCGTCGACCGCTATCCCGGCAAGAAGAAGCTCGACTTCCGCGAGGAGGAGAAGCGCGCCGGCAAGCGCAGGCTCTACGAGGAGGAGCAGTTCAACGATCTCTGGCGCACGGTGCCGACCGGACCCGCCAAGACCAGCGCAGTGCTGAACGTGGAGCGCCGCCGCGCCCTGCTCGGTCTGCCGCAGGAGAACCTGCTTTATTTCCTGGAAAAGAGCGCGCCGCGGCTGGCGGCGTGGCAGCGCGAGCTGCTGCGCATCGTCCGCCACATCGCGCAGTATTTCTATCCGCAGGGCCAGACCAAGGTCATGAACGAGGGCACGGCGACCTACGTGCACTATCGCATCATGAAGCGGCTGCATGAGGACGGCCGTCTCACCGACGGCAACTTCCTGGAATTCCTGCAGTCGCACACCAACGTCGTGTTTCAGCCGGAGTTCGACGATCCGCGCTTCTCCGGCTTCAACCCTTACGCGCTCGGCTTTGCGATCATGCAGGACATCGAGCGCATCGTGAAGGATCCGACCGAGGAGGACCGCGAATGGTTCCCGGACATTGCGGGCACCGGCGACGAAATGGCGGTGCTGCGCGACGTCTGGGCGAATTATCGCGACGAGAGCTTCATCAGCCAGTATCTCAGCCCGAACCTGATCCGGCACTTCCGGCTGTTCCATCTGCATGACGATCCCGCCGAGCGCGCCGGCATCCTGGTCGACGCCATCCACGACGAGCGGGGCTATCGCCGCATCCGCCGCGAACTTTCGAAGCAGTATGACGTCGGCTATATCGACCCGAACATCGAGGTGGTCGACGTCGACCTCGCCGGCGACCGCCGCCTGATGCTGCGGCATACCGTGGTCAAAGGCGCCCAGCTCAACGAGACCGACACCAAGCGCGTGCTGCAACACCTCGCCGACCTCTGGAGCTACGACGTCCAGCTCACCGAGGTCGACGCCGCCACCGACAAGGTGCTGAAGGAGTACGTGCTCAATCCCCGGATACAACCGGCGGCCGCGTAGCGCGGCCGCCAAGCCTTAGATCTCCGCGTAGACTTCGAACAGGTTTCCATCCGGATCCCTGAAGAACAGCGTGCGGTGGCCGAAAGGCTGGTCTGTCGGCGGTTCCATCAGAGCGACGCCTTTCTCTGCGAGCTCAGCCGCGCAGCGATCGACGTCGTCGCGCGACACTTTGAACGCCAGCTGGAGCGAGGCGCTGCCCGCCGGCGTCTGCTGGTCCGATGCCAGCCGCTTCGGCCGGGCCAGCGCCAGCGTGTTGGGGCCGATCTGGTATTCGATCCAGCCTTGTGACAACTCCCGCAACACTGGGAAACCGAGAATTCGCTCATAGAAGTCGCGCATGGCTTGCCGGATCCCGCGCCAGGATGACCGTGTAGTCTATGGCACGAATGGCGTTGAACGCGGATTTCGTGCGCCCCGGTTCTGTCATGATCGTTCTCCTGTCTCCCGAGCTGCGAGCTCACGCGGTTGAGTTTACAAACGCGAATTCTGCGAGAGTCCCCGCTGCGTCATGGCCGGGCTTGACCCGGCCATCCATCCGCTTCGGAAATCTTGGAGAGGCGTGGATGCCCGGGTCAAGCCCGGGCATGACGACTTTTTTGGGCGGATCCGAGTGAGCTCAAACGACGGCCGCCCGGCGAATCCCCGGGCGTGACCTGGGCCATGCGGCCGGAGGGAATCCGGCGCGAGTGGCGCAAGGTCGATCGGCCGTCTATGGTGAGCGCTGTCGGCCGGCTGCTAAATTGCCGGCTGCTGCAAAACGGCAATCGAGCTCAGGCGTAAGGCGCGTGGTTGAGGCAACGGAGACGGCGACGACGGATCGGCGGGACCGGTTCATTCCGATACGCAAGTCCGACGTCCTCGACGCGGTGATTTCGCATGGCGGCCTGGATGACGCCCCGGCGAGCGACCTGCGTCGCCTCTCCCAGATGCTCGGCGCCATCCTGCACCACGAGTATTTCGACGAGCTCGACCGTCTCCGCGACGCTTATTTCGACTTCGATCCCGAGATCCCTGCCGGCCGCCACCGCTCACCAGCTGAGAGTGATGCCGCCTATGGCAATCTCACCGATGAATTCGTCCGGGTGCTCGGCGAGGCCAATTTCATCGAGATCACCCATGACGAGATCGAGCGCGCCTTCTCCGAGCATGCGCTGGTCCGGGTGAAGCTGAAGGCGCCGATCTCCGACTTTCGCGCCGTGCGCATGTTCCGGCGCGGCATCCATCAGGAGACGATCGAGGTGCCAGCGCTGTACGGCCTACGGCGCCGCAAGCAGGAGATCGAGGTCTACGACGACATCATCCTGATGGTCGCCACCAGGCCCGACGAGCCGGCCAAGAAGAAGCGCAAGACTGCAGCCTGGCGTGGCCGCAACAAGATCCGCGGCGGCGCCGTGCTGTTCAAATATTTCCGCCACATCGCACGCTTCGATCTCGAAGCGCTGCTGCCGAACGTTCGCGTCGTGATGGGCCTGCGCGAGCAGCTCACGCTCGGCGTGCCGGCGCTGGTCGGCGGCGTGCCGATCCTGCTCAAGCTGGCGTCGACCCTCACCGTGCTGTTCATCGTCGCCGGCTTCTATCTCGGGCTCAGCGGCACCGTGCACGACAACGACACCGAGCAGGCGCTGGCGGCGCTGTCCGGCCTGTTCGCGCTCGGCGCCTTCATCCTCCGGCAATGGGGCAATTTCCACCGCCAATCGCTGATCCATCAGAAGCAGGTGACGGACAACATCTACTTCCGCAACGTCAACAACAACTCCGGCATCTTCAACTACCTGATCGGCGAAGCCGAGGACCAGGACTGGAAGGAGGCGGTGCTGGCCTATGGCGGGCTGCTGCTGGCGTCGGTGCCGCTGAGCCGGGCGGCGTTGGGCAGCCATGTCGAGGAGTTGCTGCAGCAGATGTTCGGGCTTGGGCGCGCGTTCAATATCGACGAGGCGCTGATCCGACTGCGGGAGTTCGGGCTCGTGAGCGGTGATGATGAGGCGCTGTCGGCGCTCCCGCTACCGGAGGCGATCGCGAAGCTCGAACGCGTCTGGGCGAATGCGCTGCGGCCGTAGTGGCATATGACGCGTGAACAGAAGCGTAGCCCGGATCAGCGGGAGCCTGCGCCCGCTGGCCGAGGCGGACGCGATACCGGGTTCTCACGTGCGGTCGCAGTGATCCCGGATGTCGCACTCGCCGACGTCGAAGCGGCGTCGGCTGGCGCCATCCGGGCTACGAGAGCCGGACGCGTCAGCGCAGGCTCGCGTTGATCTTGTCGAGCACCGACTGTCCGGGGCAAAGATCCGCGGCCTCCAACCGGTTCAACGGCCGCTCCACCGTGTTGAGGTGGCTGTGCAGATCATCCGCCTCGGGATCGACATACAACAACCCGGTCACGATCTGCCCTTGCGCGGAATGCTTCTGCAGGAAGGTCATCGCGCCCAGGCGGTCGTGCGGATCGTAGTCGGCGTCGAGCTTGCGCAGCGCCAGCCGCGAGCCGTCGTGCTGCTCGACGATCTGCACCGTGCCGGGATCCTGGTCGATCTCGATCGGATCCCGCCCTGTCAGCACGTCGAGGCGGTTGACAGCGTCATTGTGCTCGCGGACGTAATCGAAGCTCTTGGTCGAGCCGGCGTGATTGTTGAACGCGATGCACGGGCTGATGACGTCGATGAACGCCGCGCCCTTGTGCCGGATGGCGCCCTCGATGATCGGCACCAGCTGCTTCTTGTCGCCGGAGAACGAGCGCGCGACGTAAGTGGCCCCGAGCTGCAGCGCGATGCCGACGAGGTCGATCGGGTTGTCGGTGTTGGTGACGCCCTTCTTCGACTTCGAGCCGCGGTCGGCGGTGGCCGAGAACTGGCCCTTGGTCAGGCCGTAGACGCCGTTGTTCTCGACGATGTAGGTCATGTTGACGCCGCGCCGGATCGCATGCGCGAACTGGCCGAAGCCGATCGAGGCAGAGTCGCCGTCGCCGGAGACGCCGAGATAGATCAGCTCGCGGTTGGCGAGATTGGCCCCGGTCAGCACCGAGGGCATGCGGCCATGCACGGTGTTGAAGCCGTGCGAATTGCCGAGGAAGTAGTCCGGCGTCTTCGACGAGCAGCCGATGCCGGAGATCTTGGCCACCCGATGCGGCTCGATCGACAGCTCGAAGCAGGCCTCGATGATCGAGGCCGTGATCGAGTCGTGGCCGCAGCCGGCGCACAGGGTCGAGATCTTGCCCTCGTAGTCGCGATGGCTGTAGCCCAGCGCGTTCTTCTTGATGCCGGGATGCTGGAATTTCGGCTTGGCGATGTAGGTCATGGGAGCACCCTGTCACCCAGCGCCGTCATGGCCGGGCTTGTCCCGGCCATCCACGTCGAGCCGGGAACGCGAAGGAGATGGATGCCCGGGTCAAGGCCGGGCATGACGATGGGAGAGAGCGGACACAGCATCACGACACCGCCTTGCGCAGCGGAGTGACCTTGATCTGGTCCTGATGGGTGCCGATCGCCTCCGCGATGAAGCGCGCGGTGATCGGGGTGCCGTCATAGTGCAGGATCGGCACCAGGCGGACCGGATCGATGCCGTTCTCGGTAACGATCAGCTGGCGCAGCTGGGCGTCGCGGTTCTGCTCCACCACATAGACGAAATCGTGCTCCGCGACGAAGCTCGCCACGCTCGAATGGAACGGGAAGGCGCGGATGCGCAGCCGGTCGAGCTGGTGCCCGCGTGCCTCCAGAAGCTCGATCGCCTCGTCCATCGCCGGCGCGGTCGAGCCGAAATAGATCACGCCATACTTTGTCGGCTTGGCCGCGTTGGCCTGCAGCGGCCGCGGCACCATGTCCTGCGCGGTCTGGAACTTGCGCAAGAGGCGCTGGACATTGTCGGCGTAGACGGCGCCTTCCTCCGAATAGCGCGCGTAACGGTCACGCGACGTGCCGCGGGTGAAGTAGGAGCCCTTGGTCGGATGCGTGCCGGGAAGAGTGCGGAACGGGATGCCGTCGCCGTCGACGTCGAGATAGCGGCCGAAATCGCGGCCCTCGTCGAGCATCTCCGCCGTCATCACCTTGCCGCGGTCATATTGCCGGGCGTCGTCCCATTTCAGCGGCCGGCACAGCCGCTGGTTCATGCCGATGTCGAGATCGAGCATCAGGAAGACAGTGGTCTGCAGCCGCTCGGCGAGATCAAACGACGCGGCAGCAAATTCGAACGCCTCCGCCGGATCCTCGGGGAACAGCATCACGTGCTTGGTGTCGCCGTGCGAGGCATAGCCGCAGGCGATCAGGTCGCATTGCTGGGTCCGCGTCGGCATACCTGTCGAGGGACCTGCGCGCTGCACGTTCATGATCACGGCCGGAATCTCGGCGAAGTAGGACAGGCCGATGAACTCGGTCATCAGCGACACGCCAGGCCCTGAGGTCGTGGTGAAGGCGCGGGCGCCGTTCCAGGACGCGCCCACCACCATGCCGATCGAGGCGAGCTCGTCCTCGGCCTGCACGATGGCGTATTTCGCCTGGCCCGTCTCCGGATCATGCCGCAGCTTCTTGCAGTGATTGGTGAAGGCCTCGGCCACCGAGGACGACGGCGTGATCGGGTACCAAGCGCACACGGTCGCACCGCCATACACCGCGCCGAGCGCCGCGGCATTGTTGCCTTCGAGGAAGATGCGGTCGCCGACCTTGTCAGCCTTTCTGATACGCAGGCCGATCGGGCATTTCAGGTTCTGCAGCGCCCAGTCGCGGCCGAGATGCAGCGCATGGACGTTGGAGGACAACAGCTTCTCCTTGCCCTTGTACTGCTCGCCGATCAGTTGCTCGATCAGCTTCGGGTCCATCTCGAGCAGCGCGGAGAGCGCGCCGAGATAGATGATGTTCTTGAACAGCTGGCGCTGCCGCGGATCCGAGTAGGTCGAGTTGGTGATCGCGGTCAGCGGCACGCCGATGACGTTGACGTCCTCGCGAAACTTGGTCGACGGCATCGGCTTGGTCGAGTCGTAGAACAAATAGCCGCCCGGCACGATGCCGGCGACGTCCTTGTCCCAGGTCTGCGGATTCATCGCCACCATCAAATCGGTGCCGCCGCCGCGCGCGCCGAGATGGCCGGCCTCGGTAACGCGCACCTCGTACCAGGTCGGCAGCCCCTGGATGTTGGACGGGAAGATGTTGCGGGGGCTCACCGGCACGCCGTGGCGGAGCACGGCGCGCGCGAACAGCTCGTTGGCGCTGGCCGAACCGGAGCCGTTGACGTTGGCGAAGCGGACGACGAAGTCGTTTACGCTGCTGAGCGGCGCTTGCTGGGACATGCGTTACCTGCGTGAGTCGTCTCGATGAAATACTTCTGCATGTCCCACGCACCGGTGGGGCAGCGTTCGGCGCACAGGCCGCAATGGAGGCAGACGTCCTCGTCCTTCACCATCACGCGCCCGGTCTTCAGATCCGAGGACACGTAGAGGTCCTGGTCGGGATGCAGCGACGGCGCGCGCAGGCGCGCGCGCAGGTCAGCCTCCTCGCCATTTTCCGTGAAGGTGATGCAGTCCATCGGACAGATGTCGGCGCAGGCGTCGCATTCGATGCACAGCGTGTTGGAGAACACCGTCTGCACGTCGCAGTTCAGGCAGCGATGCGCCTCGCCGAGCGCGAGCTTGACGTCGTAGCCGAGCTCGACCTCGGCGCGGATGTCCTTCAGCGCCACCACCTTGTCGCGATGCGGCACCTTGAAGCGCTTCTCCGGCGAGACGTCGTTGTCATAGCTCCATTCGTGGATGCCCATCTTCTGCGACGAGACATGCACCTCGGGCAGCGGCCGCTCGGTGATGTCTTCCCCCGACAGCAGCCGGTGGATCGACAGCGCCGCCTCATGGCCCTGCGCGACCGCCCAGATGATGTTCTTCGGACCGAACGCGGCGTCGCCGCCGAAGAACACTTTCGGGTTGGTCGAGACGAAGGTCTTGGGATCGACCACCGGCATGTGCCATTTGTCGAACGTGATGCCGCAATCGGCCTCGATCCAGGGGAACGCATTCTCCTGGCCGACCGCGACCAGCACGTCGTCGCATGCGAACGTCTGATCGGGCTCGCCCGAGGGCACCAGCGAGCGCCGGCCCTTGTCGTCATATTCAGCCTTCACCTTCTGGAAGGTGACGCCGGTCAGCTTGCCGTTGTCGTGAACGAAGGCAACGGGAACGAGATAGTTGAGGATCGGAATATCCTCATGCAGCGCGTCCTCCTTCTCCCAGGGCGAGGCCTTCATCTCCTCGAAGCCGGAGCGCACGATCACCTTGACGTCCTCGCCGCCGAGACGGCGCGCGGTGCGGCAGCAGTCCATCGCGGTGTTGCCGCCGCCGAGCACGATCACGCGCTTGCCGATCTTGTCGGTATGGCCGAATGACACGCTGGACAGCCAGTCGATGCCGAGATGGATGTTCCCTGCGGCTTCCTTGCGGCCGGGGATGTTCAGCTCGCGGCCGCGCGGCGCGCCTGAGCCGATGAACACGGCGTCGTAGTTATCGGCCAGCAGCGTCTTCAGGCTGTCGATGCGATGGCCGGCCTTGTAGTCGACGCCGAGGCTGAGCACGTAGCCCGTCTCCTCGTCGATCACGCTGTCGGGCAGCCGGAATTTTGGGATCTGCGACCGCATCATGCCGCCCGGCTTGGGATCGGCGTCGAACACGGTGCAGTGATAGCCGAGCGGCGCCAGATCGCGCGCTACCGTCAGCGAGGCCGGTCCGCCGCCGACCAACGCGATGCGCCTGCCGTTCTTCGGCGCAGAACGCGGCATGCGCTGCTGCACGTCGTCCTTGAAGTCGGCGGCGACGCGCTTCAGCCGGCAGATCGCGACCGGGCTCTCCTCGACGCGTCCGCGTCGGCAGGCGGGCTCGCAGGGGCGATCGCAGGTGCGTCCGAGGATGCCGGGGAAGACGTTCGACTTCCAATTGATCATGTAGGCGTCGCTGTAGCGACCCTCAGCGATCAGGCGGATGTATTCGGGGACCGGCGTGTGTGCGGGACAAGCCCATTGGCAATCGACCACTTTGTGAAAGTAGTCGGGCGCCGAGATATCAGTCGCTCTCATTCCTACCCTGTCCGCGCGGCGAACCAGTTTCGCGCGGCCTTCCTGACGTGAGGACGACTGATGATCAGGATCAGCAGAGGATCGGTTGAGGTCCGGAGCAGGCCCTGGTCGTCGCCCTTCTGTTTTTTGAATGGCTCAATTGAATAGTCATATCAGACTAGAGCCATTCCAAGGCGCACACAAAGGCAAATTTGCAACGCTGCTGGTCATGCACAGTGGTGCACCGCCGCATTGCAGGCGCGATGCTGCCATGTGTGCGGTGCGGGATGAGATGTGACGAATATGAAGAGTGAGTGGGACAAGTGAGCACCACGTACTCAGTCGTCATGCCCGGGCTTGACCCGGGCATCCACGCGCACACTCAGGATGCCGGACGACGTGGATGGCCGGGTCAAGCCCGGCCATGACGTGTTGACAGAGAGGGGCTCGAACTTAGTTCGTCGTGATATCAGCGCGGCTGAGATCCCACATCAGGCGATAGATGCCGGCCGAAATCTGCGTGGCCAGCGGTCCATCGATCGCCGCGAAGCGCGTCGTCATCAGCGTTGCGATCGCGTGGCTGTCGGTGCCGTCGATCAGGATGAACCAGTCGGCATCGCGCGAGCTTGCCGGCAGCCCGGCAGCAGGACCCGAGAGATCAGCATCGCCTTCCAGCAGGTGCATCGAGATCACCCCCTTGAGCTCGCGCGGGTCGAGCTCGATCTGCAACGCATCGCGCAAGGCTTGGTCCTGGTCCGGCTTCGGCCGCAGGCGAATGATGCCGAGCACGGCGCCTCGGCCGGCCCCCTTCGAGATAGTGATCCGCGCGACGCTGCGGATCATGTTCTTGAACCGCGCCATGACCGTCTTCGACCATTCCGTCGGCGCCTCGAGCCGTGCGCGATAGGGCGCGCTGTCGAGCACGTCGATGCTCTCGGTCGAATACAGGCACAGATATTTCGGGCTGCCCTGCTCGGTGACATAACGCCGCGCCTCGACGAAGCCGGGAATCGCGACGCGCTCCTCGAGATGCTCGCTGTCATACCAGTGGTTGAAATCGGCCTCGTGAGCGGCGTCGATGTTCATCGACGTCAACAGCATGCCTGTCCC
>NZ_CAFI01000477.1 GCF_000239775.1 Bradyrhizobium sp. ORS 375 | reverse complement strand
GATCATGGGCCCCGACGGCAAGCCGTTCAAGGTCGTCAAATACGCCACCGACATCACCGAGGAGGTTGTCCGCAACGCCGACTTCAGCGGCCAGATCTCGGCGATCAACAAGGCACAGGCGGTCATCGAGTTCACGATGGACGGCAAGATCGTCAACGCCAACGAGAACTTCCTGTCGACGCTGGGCTACTCGCTGGGCGAGATCAAGGGCCAGCATCATTCGATGTTCGTCGACGTCGCCTATCGCAGCTCGTCCGACTATCGCATGTTCTGGGACAAGCTCGGCCGCGGCGAATATGACGCCGGTCAGTACAAGCGGATCGGCAAGGGTGGCAAGGAGGTCTGGATCCAGGCCAGCTATAATCCGATCATGGGTCCCGACGGCAAGCCGTTCAAGGTGGTGAAATACGCCACCGACATCACCGCCCAGGTGAAGGCGTCCGAGATGATGCAGGCGGCCGTGCAGCAGACCCAGGATGTCGTGAACGCGGCCAAGCAGAACGATCTGCGCGAGCGCATTCCGCTCGAAGGCAAGTCGGGCGACATCGCCCAGCTCTGCGAGGGCGTCAACGGCCTGCTCGACACCATGTCGGCGATCATCGCCGACGTCGCGGAGAGCGCCGACACGATCAGCTCCGCAGCCCGCGAGATCGCCTCCGGCAACACCGACCTGTCGCAGCGGACCGAAGAGCAGGCGGCAAGCCTCGAGGAGACCGCGGCCAGCATGGAGGAGCTCACTTCCACCGTGCGCCAGAACGCCGAGAACGCCCAGCAGGCCAACAAGCTCGCATCGTCGGCCTCCGACGTCGCGATCCGGGGCGGGTCGGTCGTCGCCGAGGTGGTGCAGACGATGGACGGCATCACCCAGGCCAGCCGCAAGATCGCCGACATCATTGGCGTCATCGACGAGATCGCCTTCCAGACCAACATCCTCGCGCTGAACGCCGCGGTCGAGGCCGCACGCGCCGGCGACCAGGGCCGGGGCTTCGCCGTGGTGGCCGCCGAGGTGCGCAACCTCGCGCAGCGCAGTGCCAATGCCGCGAAGGAGATCAAGGGACTGATCTCCGACTCGGTGTCGAAGGTGGAGTCGGGCTCGCGCCTGGTCGATACCGCCGGCAAGACCATGGAGGAGATCGTGCAGTCGGTGAAGCGTGTCACCGACATCATGGCCGAGATCTCGGCGGCGTCTCAGGAGCAGCGCGGCGGCATCGAGCAGGTCAACAACGCCGTCACCCAGATGGACAAGGTCACGCAGCAGAACGCCGCGCTGGTCGAGGAGGCTGCAGCCGCGGCCAAGTCGATGGAAGACCAGACCGGCGCGATGAGCGAGATGGTGGGCAAATTCCAGGTGCTCAGCGGCTTCGAGAGCGGCCGCGCGGCGCCCGCCCGAACCGGCAATCCGGTGGTCGACCGTTCGCTCGGGGCCGGCAAGGAGAAGCTCACCAACGTCCGTCCCGCGCCGGCAAAGCCTGCGGCCGCGAGGCCCGCGCCGCAACCGAGCCGCACGGCCGAGGCGGAGCCCGCCCGGCGTCGCGCCTCGGGCGACATCGACTGGAAGGAATTCTGACAACTGGACGGGCGTCACCTGCTCGGGTGACGCCCGTTTGTCATGGGGAGAGTCGACGTGCACGAAGAATTCGCGCTGCAGGACAGGGAATTTCACAAGCTGTCAAAGCTTGTGATGGATACCGCCGGGATCGTCCTGAGCGAGCGCAAGCGCGCGTTCATTCACGGCCGGCTCGGCCGGCGCCTGCGCGCGCTCGGAATGAACAGCTTTTCCCAATATTGCAAGCTGCTGGAGACCGATGCAGGCGATGATGAGCTGCACAACTTCATCAACGCGGTGACGACCAACCATACGAGCTTCTTCCGCGAGTCACATCACTTCGAGTATCTGGCCAGAACCATCCTTCCCGCCATTGTCGCCGGACATCGCCGGCGGTTGCGCATCTGGTCGGCCGGCTGCTCGACCGGCGAGGAGCCCCACAGCATCGCGATGACGCTGCTGTCTTGCGAGCAGCTGCTGTCCGGCTGGGACGTCAAGATCCTGGCGACCGATCTCGACACCAACGTGCTCGCGCACGCCTCCCAGGGCGTCTACGATTTCGAGCGCGCGGAAGGCATTCCGGAAACCTTCCGCAAGCGCTTCGTGACGCTTCGCGGCAACCAGGCCGTGATGAAGGACGAGGTGCGCGAGCTGATCTCGTTCGGCCACCTGAATCTGCTCGGACCTTGGCCGATGTCGGGCCCGTTCGACGTCATCTTCTGCCGGAACGTCGTCATCTATTTCGACCAGGACACGCAGCGCCGCCTGTTCGACCGCTATGCCGAGATGCTCAAGCCGGACGGCTGGCTCATCATCGGCCATTCGGAAAATCTGCTCAACATCTCCGACCGCTTCGATCTGATCGGACGTACCATCTATCGTAGGATCAAATGAACAGCGCACACAATCCGAGGCGGTCCGCACGATCAGTGGATACAGATGCCTTCCACGGAACGCGCCGCTATTACGACCCGCAGTTCGAAGCCACCGCCGTGAAGGTGTTTCCGGGCGATCACTACGTGTGCGCGAGCGAGCAGGAAATGCTGGTCACGGTGCTCGGCTCCTGCGTGGCGGCGTGCATCCGCGATCCGCTGGCTGGGGTCGGCGGCATGAATCATTTCATGCTGCCGGAATCGGCCGGCGCAGGATGGGGAAGCGCGGCGTCGGACAGCATGCGGTATGGCAACGTCGCCATGGAGCGGCTGATCAACGATATTCTCGCGCGTGGTGGTTCCCGGCAAAGGCTGGAGATCAAGGTGTTCGGCGGCGGCAACGTCCTGAAGAGCGCGACCAATATCGGGCATCGCAACGCCGATTTCGTCGAAGAGTACCTGCTGGCGGAGAACCTCGGCATCGCCGCCAAGCATCTGCGCGGATCGCTGCCGCGCAGGGTCCATTATTGGCCGAGCAGTGGCAGGGTGATGCTGCTCGAACTGGCGCGCACCGAGCAGGATGCGGTCGTCAGGGAAGAGACGTCTTACAAGAAGAAAATCCAGGTCGAGCCCGTCGCCGGATCGGTCGAACTTTTTTGAGGCTTGCCATGAGTGCCATCCGCGTTCTGATCGTCGACGACTCCGCCTTCGTCCGTCAGGTTCTGACCGACATCATGTCGGCCGATCCCGCCATCGAGGTGGTGGGGGCCGCGCCCAATCCCATTGTCGCGCGCGACATGATCAAGTCGCTGAACCCCGACGTGCTCACGCTCGACATCGAGATGCCGCGCATGGACGGCCTCGCCTTCCTCGACAAGGTGATGAAGCTGCGGCCGATGCCGGTGCTGATGATCTCCTCGCTGACGCAGAAGGGCGCCGACACCGCCGTCCGCGCGCTGGAGATGGGGGCCGTCGACTTCGTCGCCAAGCCGGTGGTTGGTCTGGTCGAGGGCCTGCCATTGCTGCGCGACGAGATCATCAGCAAGGTGAAGGCCGCGGCTGTCGCGAAAATTCGTCCGCTGGCGCAGCGACCGGTCGAGACGGCTCAAAAGACCGGTGGTGGCTACTACTCTTCGGAAAAGATCATCGCCATCGGGGCCTCGACCGGCGGAGTGGAAGCTCTGCAGGAGGTGCTGACATCCTTTCCGTCGAACGCGCCGGCGATCGTGATCGCCCAGCACATGCCAGCGATGTTCACTGCCTCGTTTGCCGCCCGGCTGAATCAGCTCTGTGCCGTCACGGTGAAGCAGGCCGAGGGCGGCGAACGCGTCCTGCCCGGTCACGTCTACATCGCTCCGGGTGGCTATCATCTCGAGCTCGCCCGCAACGGCGCGAACTATGTCTGCCGCGTCCATGAGGAGCCAGCGGTGTCTGGTCATCGCCCGTCCGTCGATGTGCTGTTCCGGTCGGTAGCGCACGCCGCGGGGCCGAACGCGATCGGAGTCATCCTGACCGGCATGGGACGTGACGGCGCTCTCGGTCTGCTGCAGATGCGGACGGCGGGTGCGCCGACCATCGGGCAGGACGAGGCCAGCTGCGTCGTCTACGGCATGCCCAAGGCCGCTCATGAATGCGGGGCGACCGAGATCGAGCTGCCGCTCGCCCAGATCGCGGCCAACGTCCTGAAACGGTGCGAGTCGTTGGCGGCGCGCGGAGTGAGAGTGTAGTCATGTTCAAATGGAGGCAGAATAGCGCGGCCGTGCAGACGCTTGCGGAGCCGGAGGCGCCGCCTTTGGCGCCGGTCGCGCCTGCGGAGCCGGCGCGGCACGACGAGTTGATGCAGCGCTGGATCTCGTTCGCGGCCATGCAGCAGCGCGTGATCAGGACGCTCGTGTCCGAGATTCAGCAGACCTCCGCGGTCGTGGAGACGGAGGCGGACCAACTGAGCGGACGCTTTCAGCGCCTGGCGGTGTGCGCCGAGCAGCAGACGGCCAGAGTCGACGATCTGAGCAGGCTCGCGATCGGCATCGAGGTCGACGGCGAGATCGTGCCGATCGACCGGATCGCAGGTCTGCTCGAGGAGACGTTGAGCGACGTCGTCGAGAAGATCCTGATGCTGTCCAAAGACGCGATGCAGATGGTGTATGCGTTGAGCGAGCTCAACAGCAACGTCGACCGCGTCGACACCTGCATGGTGGAGCTGAGCAAGATCAACAAGACGACCAACATGCTCGCTCTCAACGCGCGGATCGAGGCGGAGCGGGCGGGCAAGGCGGGCGCGGCCTTCAGAGTCGTCGCCGGCGAGGTGCGCGAACTGTCCGGCGCCACCGAACGTCTCTCGGTCGACATGGAGTCGGAGCTCAAGGCGGTCACCGACGGCATCGCCAGCGGCCACGAGACGCTGAAGCGGGTCGCGACGATCGATATGTCCCATAACCTGATGGCGAAGGACCGTCTCGAGGTTCTCATGGCCGCTCTGATCAAGCGCAGCGCGAGCCTCGCGTCGGTCGTCGCCGCCGCCATGAAGGAAGCCGAGGTGATCTCCGCCGATGTCTCGGCGATGGTGACCGGCATTCAGTTCCAGGACAGAACCCGTCAGCGGCTCGAGCACGTGGTCGATACGCTTCACGTCGTCGACGAGGCGCTCGATGAGCTGAAGGTCGCGACCGCGGAGGCGCTTCCGCCGACCGCGGAAGGTCAGTCGCTCGACACCGAATGGGTCAAGAAGCTGCTCGATCGCTTCACGCTCGGTGATCTGCGCGCGCGGTTCGTCGCCCAGATTCTCGACGGCGAGCAGCCCGTCGAAGCCGTAGCCGCCGAGAGCGCCTCGGCGAGCAGTGGAACCATCGAGTTGTTCTAGGAGGAAATCATGCAGATTCAAGTAGACCGCGGAGCCGGCCAGATCTCGATGAGTGGCGAGTTCACCTTCACCGATCACGCGCCGTTCAAGCAGATGGTCTCCGAGCTGTTCGCAACGACGGGCAAGTCGGTGATCCTCGATCTGTCCAAGCTCGACTTCATCGACTCCGCTGGCCTGGGCATGCTCCTGCTGGCGCGGGACGAGGCCAAGAAGAACGATCGCGATCTCATCCTGCGCCGTCCGAGCGGCCAGGTGAAGCGCATGTTCGGCGTGACCAAGTTCAGCACGCTGTTCACCATCGAGGATTGAGACATGGGCAGCTCCCTGCAGGCTCCGGAATCCGGCCCGCGTGTCACCTGCTGGGACGGCACCTCGGAGGCCACTCTGGAGGCGGCTCTGGAGCCGCCGGCGACCCAATGCATCGAGGTCGGGCTCGCCGAAAAATGCAAGGAGGATCTCGATCAAGCGGTCGAGCCCGGGCATCTCAGCCTGGTGGTGACCACGCGATCGGCCTACAAGCATTGCATCGTCAAGGTCTTCATTCATGCCATGGAGCATCGGACGGCGCTGACGGAAGACCTGCGCGTGCGTATCTATAGCGCCGTTCAGGAGGCGCTGATGAACGCCGTGCTACACGGCAATCTGCGGATCGATCCGGATACGCGCGGCAGCCTCGACGGCCTCGTCGCCGCGCACGATGCGATCGAATCCAAGCTGAAATCGTCGGATGTTGCTCAAGCCCCGATCCGGATGGATGCGCTGTGGGACGCATCGCAGCTGCGCGTGCTCGTGCACGACAGCGGCGTCGGCTACGAGCCAAAGGCCGTCCAGTCCAGGGCGGGAGAAGATTCGATGGGGCGCGGGCTCGCCATCCTGCAGGCGTTTTCCGACAATGTCGCGATCCTTGATGGCGGGACCACGGTCGAGCTGGAGTTTCGGCTATGAGCAACCAGACTCACATTTCCGAGGCTGCCCTCGACGACCGGCGCGGGCACGACGCGATCCGCGATGCGCGGATCCTGATCGCCGATGACGATCCGCTCTGCCGCCAGCTCGTGGAATCGGTCCTGCGTCGCCGCAACTTCGCCAATCTGGAGTTTGCCGAAGGCGGCGTCTCGGCGCTGGAGCAGTCCCGCAGCTTCAAGCCGGACCTTCTGCTGCTTGACATGCAGATGCCGGACATGAGCGGCCTCGATGTGTGCCGCAGCGTGCGTGCCGATCCGGACCTGGCGGATATTCCGATCCTGGTCCAGACGGCGACTTTCGATCGCAAGAAGATGGGCGAGCTGTTCGCTGGCGGCGCGTCGGACTTTCTATCCAAGCCGGTCAATCCGTCGGAGCTGATCGCGCGCGTGGTCGTGCATCTGGAGCGCTGGAATTCGCTGCGCGAATTGCGCAACTATCGCGAGCGGATCTCCCGTGAACTGGAAGCCGCGCGGCGCATGCAGTTCGAATTGTTGCCGTCCTGTGCGTCTCTCAGCGAGTTCGCCGAGAAGGCCGGCATGAGGATCGGGTCCTACAACCGACCGTCATCGGAGCTCGGGGGCGATCTCTGGGGCATGCTGCCGATCGATGACGGGGCGTTCGGGATGTTTCTTGCCGACTTCACCGGTCATGGCGTGAATGCCGCGCTCAACACCTTTCGGCTCCACGCGTTGATTCACGAGTACAAGAACCTTCATCATTCTCCTGCCGCGCTGCTCTCGATGCTGAACGAGCGGCTGGTGCGGCTGCTGCCGCCCGGACAATTCGCGACGTTCCTCTATGTCGTCGTCGATCATCGTCGGGGCGAGCTGAGGTTTGCGTCGGCAGGAGCGCCGCCCGCGATCCTGGTGCAGAGCCTGGCGGGACGACCGCGGTTCTGCGAGGGCACCGGCTTGCCCCTCGGCATCGAGCCCGGCGCGAGATATCAAACCTACAAGCGCAAGTTCCCCGAGGGGTCGCTTCTGCTGTTGTTCAGCGACGGACTTCCGGAATATCCGGACTCCTTCGGCGAGCGGATCGGGGACGAAGGCCTGCTGAACGTCCTGAATGCCTGCCATGCCGGGCTCGCCCCGCACGAGGTCATCGATCGGCTCTGCGCGGCGGCAGGAATCACCGGGCAGGCCACGCTGCCCGACGACACCACCATCATCTGTATCGACCGCCGCATCGCTGCGCCCGGCGAGAAGACATCGAGCGTCGCGGAGGCGAAGGCGTCCGGATCTCCCCGCCCGCGCCGATCCTCTCTCATCATGGACATCAAGCATGGATATCGTTGCTGAACGCGACCCGCTGCTCGATCCGGATCAGATCGAGCTCCTGCGCGACGCCCTCGGCGAGGAGGAGCTCGTGCGGATGCTGTCGCAACTTCCCGCCGCGGCCGCCGACGCCCTGCAGAAAATTCGTGAATGCCTGGCGGCAGCCGATCTCGCCGAGACGCGCAAGGCCGCCCATGTCCTGAAGGGCTTTTCCTCCAGCCTTGGTGCGGCGCGGCTCTCGGCGGTCGCCTGCGAGATCGAGGTCGATCTCGCCACGCTTGCAGACGTCGAAGCCCGGATGCCGCTGCTGGCCGAGACGGTCGAGGCGACGATTGCCGCCGTGGCGGAGATGCAGGAGCATCCATGAGCGATGGGCTGCATCACCCTGTCGGGGCCGACACTGATGATTTGCACGGCCAGCCCCGGGCTGATGGCGATAGCCTTGCTCGCAGGATGAGGTCGACCTATGCCACGATGATCGTGGCGGCTTTTCTGACCGTTCTCATGGTCGTTGCTGCAGGTCTGACCATCAAGAACCTGCATGATCGGGTGGAGGACGAGACCAAGGCCAATCTCGCACGGCTGTCGTTCGTGCTATCGGAGGAGAGTTCCCGCTCGTTCAAGGCGATCGACCTGATCCTGAAGGATGCGATCGAGCACCTCGGCCTTTACAATCTTCGCCGCGAGGGAGGCGATGCGAAGATCGGATGGCGCGAGACGCACGATTTTCTGAATGAAAAGCTGCAATTGTTGCCGCAGATCGACAGGCTGCTCATCATCGGGGCCGACGGTCGATTGAGGAATCATTCCGAGGTGTGGCCGATCCCTGAAATCTCGCTGGCCGATCGCGAGCATTATCGCTTCTTCCGTGATCACGACACGTCGGAATTATTTATCAGTGAGCCGGTACGCAATCGCATGGACGGATCCTGGGTCATGCAGATGGCCCGGCGCCTCACCGACTCCGAGGGCAACTTCGCCGGCGTCCTCAGCGCCGGGGTCCGCCTCGCATATTTCACGCGGCTCTACAAGAACATCGGGATCCAGAACGGTGGGTCGATTTCCTTGTGGCGCAGCGACGGGATGATTCTCGCGCGATATCCGTTTGCCGACGAGATGATCGGACAGTTCTATCCGCGCAAGAGCTCGGGCGGTACGGCGTTTTGGGACATTGGAGTCGACGGCAGTCCTAGATTGGTGGCTGTTCACGATGTGGATGGCTTTCCGCTGATGATCTCCGCGACGATGGCCGAGGATGCGGTGCAGGGGTCGTGGCGACGCGACGCCATTATCCTGCTGCTCGGGACAGCAGCAGCCGTTGCCGGCATTTTGGCGTTGCTCGTGCTGCTGGGCCGCAGGGTCCGCGGAATGAAGGAATCCGAAGATCTGCTCGAGAAGCAGAACAAGTTGCTTGCGGAGCAGAGCGAGCGCCTGCTCGAGGCGCAGCGGATCGGCAAGGTCGGGCACTGGGTCACCGATCCCAGTCGCGAGGCGGCGGTCTGGTCACAGCAGCTGTTCGATATCACCGGCTTGCCGCCCAGCGAGAGCGTGCCCTTCGAGACGTTGCTAGACCTCGTGCACCCCGAGGATGTGGTGGGCTATCTGCGGGCGCGCGAGGCAGCTCGCGCGGCGTCGTCGGGATACAATTACGAGTTTCGCATTATCCGCCCCGACGGCGAGATGCGATGGGTCCGGATGGAAGCAGGTCCGCGCGGGCAGGGCGCCGACAGCTATTTCTTCGGGATCATCCAGGACATCACCGAGCGGAAGATGGCCGAGACAGTCGCGGAGGAATCCAGGCTGCGCCTGGTCGACGCGATCGAGGCGCTGACCAAGGGCTTCGTGCTGTTCGACAAGGACGACAGGTTCGTGATGTCGAATACGCATTTCCGCGAGATGTTTCCGGCCTGGGCCGCGCTGATGCAGCCCGGCATCGGCTATGAGGATCTGCTTCGCAAGGCCCATGAGACCGGCCTGATCAGTCCGAAGGGAGCCCGTTTCGAGGACTGGTTGCGACAGAAGCGCACGCGGCACCTTGCCGGCAGCAAGGCCGTCGAGCATCGCGAGCCGAGCGGGCGCTGGATCCAGAGCGTCGATCACCGGACGTCCGACGGCGGCTTCGTCGGACTGCGCACCGACATCACCGCGTTCAAGACGGTTCAGGCACAGCTCGAGCAGAAGCTCGCTTACGTCCAGGCCATCCGCTCCGACCTCGAGGATCAGAAGCGGGAGCTGGAGGCGGCGGGGGCCGAGCTGCGCGCCGCCCGCGATGCGGCCCAGGCCGCCAACCGCGCCAAGAGCGACTTCCTCGCGATCATGAGTCACGAGATCAGGACTCCGCTCAGCGGCATGGTCGGCATGGTCGACCTGCTGCGCGGCACCCCGCTGACGGAAGAGCAGAAGCGCTACACGGTGCTGGCCAAGGAATCCGCCGACCTGCTGCTCGAGGTCATCAACGACATTCTCGATTTCTCCAAGCTGGAGGCCGGACGGCTGCAATCGGAACAGATCGATTTCGAGCTGCCGGGCCTGATCGAGAGCGCGGTCTCCTTCATGGGGGAGAGGGCGAAGAAGAAGAATCTCGACCTCAAGGCCAGCCTTGCGCCAGGACTTCCGCAGTTTCTCAGGGGCGATCCGACCCGAATCCGGCAGGTGGTGTTGAACCTGGTGTCAAACGCCATCAAGTTTACCGAGCAGGGCTCGATCGAGGTACGTGCCGCACATTGCAATCATGATGATGGCACGGTCGGTTTGAGAGTCGAGGTGATCGATACCGGCATCGGCATGTCACCGGAGATTCAGGCCCAGATCTTCGATCCCTTCGTGCAGGCGGACACGTCGATCTCGCGCAAATATGGTGGCAGCGGTCTTGGGCTCGCGATCTGCCGCCAGCTCTGCACCGCCATGGGCGGCAGCATCGGCGTCGAGAGCGAGCCCGGCCGCGGCAGTCGCTTCTGGATCGAATTGACATGCCCACGTGGCGCGGCGCCGGTGGGCTCCTCCGAGCCGGCCGTCGATCCGACCGAACGTGAGCTCGACATCCTGGTTGCCGAAGACAGTCCGATCATCGCGACGCTGATCTCGAGCCTGCTGCTGAAGCAGGGTTTCAAGCCGACGATCGTCGTCAACGGCGCCAAAGCCGTCGCAGCCATATCCGAGCGGCGTTACGATCTGGTGCTCATGGATGTGCAGATGCCGGAGATGGACGGCATCTCGGCGACCAAGGCGATCCGCCAGCTGACGGGCCCGGAGGCGCAGGTGCCGATCATCGCGCTGACGGCGAATGCGCTGGTCGGGCAGCGCGAGACCTACCTCGCGGCCGGCATGAACGATTACGTCACCAAGCCGATCCAGCCGCCTTTGCTGTTCGCCGCCATCCGGCGCTGGGCGCCGCCACGGCAGATGGCTTCGCCTCCGCTGCAGCCCGTTGACGCCGCTCTCGCGCTGCCCGTCTCCTGACCGGAGCGCGGCGTCAGTCCGGCCCCGCAACTACACGACGTGGAAATTCGAGACGGAATCGTTGGCGAGCTGGGCGACCAGTTGCAGCTCCCAGTCGATATAGGCCTGCATCGCCTCGGCGGCGTTGTCGGTGCCTTCATAGGGACGCTTGTAGACGTCATCGGGTGTCGAGATCCATGCGTGCCGCTCCGTCTCCAGAGCATGCCGCGCCGCAGTCCAGGCGGCTGTGCCGCCGGCGAGCACGCGAAGCTCGCGCGAGGTCGCGGTGCGGGCATCGGCCAGCGCAAACGCGGCCTCGGCACCGTCGCTGCTGGTCAGCATGATCGGTCCGTCTCCGGGCAGCTTCGCGAGATCAGTTGCGAAGCGCGAAGCCAGCACGAAATGCGCCCCCGGAATATGCCCGGACTTGTAGCTGGGACTACGGCTGAGATCGACGATCGTCCATGCCGTGGGTCGTGCCGCGACCTCCGCCACGTCGATTGCGGCCGCGCCGAGGTTCGGCAGCGCTGGCCGCTGCGTGGGCTGTGGCGCGCCCTCCGTCGGCGCGACGACATCGGTGCCGATGACGGACGCATCCCAGCCCATCTGCGTCAGCCATGATGCCGTCATGCGCGCGCGCACGCCGTCATCGTCGAACAGCACCAGGCGCGCGCCGCGCACGCCGATCCATTCGTCGGTCGCCTGCACCAGCTGGCCGCCCGGTGCCGATGCGAAGCCGGCCGGGTGGCCCGCGGCATATTCCTCGGGCGTGCGCACGTCGAGGCAATGCAGCGTGCGCGTGCCGGCCTCGGCGCGGTAGCGCGCGAAGCCGTTGGCGTCGAGCACGTTGACGCCGACCCGCTCGGCCCACGCTTTCGCGTCCGACAGCGCCGCCGCATAGCTCGCCTGCGGCCGCTCCAGGACGCGGGTGGTCCTGCCGCGCTCGACCTGATGCCCGGCGAGCGTCCAGCCGATCGTGCCGTTGCGCAGCGCGTAGATCTTGTTGCGCAAGCCGGCATTGATCAGCGACTGCGTGCCGATGATCGAGCGCGTGCGTCCGGCGCAGTTGACGATGATCGTGGTGTCGGGCGACGGCGCGATCTCGCGCGCCCGGAAGGCGAGCTCTCCGCCGGGGACGCTGACCCCGCGCGGAATGCTCATGGTGCGGTATTCCTCGAACCGGCGGGCATCGAGCACCACGAGATTGCTCTCGCGCTCGATCAGCGCCTTGGCCTCGTCGGCCGACAGCGACGGCGTATGCCGGATGGCCTCGACCAGCTCGCCGAACGCCTTGCTCGGCACGTTGACGTCGCGGAACACCTCGCCGACACGCGCATAGCCCGACAGCCCGCCTTCGAGAACAGCGACATCCGTGTAGCCGAGCGCGAGGATGCGTGGCACGGCGCGTGCGGCATAGCCCTCGCCGTCATCATAGATGACGATTGGCGCGGTCAGCCGCGGCACCAGATCGAGGATGCGCAGCTCGATCTGCGACAGCGGCAACGACACGGCGAAGAACGGATGCGACAGTGAGTAGGGCCCTTCCTCGCGGACGTCGAGCAGCGCCACCTCCTCGTTCGCGCGCCAGCGCCGCCGCAACTCGGTCGGGGTGATTGTGCGCGATGGCTCAGGCGTTGGTTCGGTCGGGCCAGAGGTTGGGGACGCTGTCATTCGAATATCCGGAAATGAAGTCCTTGGCGGCTCCCGTGTCCGGATCGTACACCGCACGGCGGATGCGGCCGATATTGCCGCCATAGACGTGGATGCTGATCGAGGAGCGGTCCGCCAGACCGTTGGAGATGGCGTGGATGTCGCCAATCTGTGGCGACACCGCGGCGGTTTGTCCAGCCCGCAGCCGCTCCGGCAGCCCCGCATGCAGGCGGCCGTCGGGCTGCCGTGCATAGCTCACGGAAAGTTCCTCCCCGCGCAACACGCCGACCAGGCCCCAGACGCGGTGATCGTGCACCGGCGTGCCCTGGCCCGGACCCCAGACGAAGCTCACGACCGAGAAGCGCTCGAGCGGATCGGCATACAGCAGATATTGCCGGTAGCGGTCTCCGGCGGTGACGGCATAGGCGTTGGGCAGCCAGTCGTCGCACGCAACCAGCTCCCTCAGCCGGGGCTCCAAGGCGGCCAGCAGCTCAGACTCGGTTGTCGGGCTTGCGACGAGCCGGGCCGTCCCGGCGACGAAGTCGCGGAGACGCGCGATGTCGGTCATGTCGGACTCGTATCATGTGTTGGCGGACGACGAGCGGCGATGCTCCGCTCAGACGTGAGGACCCAGCATCGCGATGTAGAACAGGTCCTCGCTCGACAGCTCCGCGGCAGGGCGTATGATGATCTCACCGCGGGCAGCGCCGACGACACCGCGCCGCTGAGGCAGCAGATGACCGAGCCAACCCTCGAACCATGAGACGTAGCGCATGACAGCCTCCCTGCGTTGCATCACCTGAAAGCTATCACGCTGCGCCGAACATCGAACAGGGGCGCCCGCGGCGCGCATTCACTTTGATAGATCATGCTCGCTGAAGCGCGACGTCGGCAAAATCCTTTTCCGCGTCATACGCGCCGCACGGCTCCGCTTCTCCGCCGGACGTGTCGCAATCGGCCGCTCGCCCCGCCAGGCTGTCGTGCCAGTGCGTGCGGAACGCCATCCACGACGCGTGATCCTGGAACGCCACCTCGGCGAACCACTCGACCGTCACGGCGCCGCTCGGCCAATAGCGCTCGCGGTCATGCCAGCACACCACCGGCCAGCGCGGATTGCGGTAGGAGCGGCCGTTCTCATCATGCAGCGACGGCCGGCCGAGATGATCGATCAGCCAGGACATCACCTCGGGCAGGAACGTCGCGGCGAACGACACGCCGTGGCGGCCGAGCCGCTGCGGCATGCGCATGACGCGCTGATCGATGATCGCGAACGCCGGCGGAACCGCGCCGACGTTGAATTGCCGGATCATCAGCAGTCGGAAGCCGCATTCGCCAAGCTCGGCAGGAACGGCATGGATCGCAGTGGGCTGCAGTGGAGCCGTCATGTTCATACCAGTGCTCCCTTCGCCTGTTCGAGCATGTGGTCGGGTGAAAGCCGCGCACCATCGCGCTCGACGATCCCGCCGAACGCCCGGGCGAGCGCGGCACAGACGGCGAGCGCGGCTGCCTCCTCGCGCGGATCGCCACCCCACTTGAATGTCATCGCGACGTCGCAGCCATCTGCGCTGACATCGGAGACGTCGGCAAAGCGCAGATCGAAGCCGGCATCCTCGCCGTCGAGCGTGCAGGGCAGGTAGCCGGAGCTCTGCAGCGGCACATAACCGTCATCGAGCGTCAGCGCGAAGGGCAGGCGATCGATCGCCTGCTGCAACGCTGCGCGCGACGGCACATCGCTGCGCTTCAGATAGGCGGTCAGTAGCCGTGCCATCTCGTGTCTCCCGTCCGCATCTGCACGCCGCTCTCAGCAGCGTGCCGATGACCCGCGCGAATACGGAGAGTTGGCCCGAATCCGACGCGACGAAATTCAACAATCCCCGACATTGCAGCCGGTGAGACAGAGCACATCAAAATTCGTGCCAGATGCGGGACGTCTAGTGCAGGCGCTGGCCGTCCGGATCGTCGTGCGAGGAGACCAGCTGCGCGATCGCGCTGGACTGGTGGTGCACCATGCGCCACGCGCCGTCGACCCACGCAAAGTGATTGGCGGCGGCGAGCGCGGCGCCATCGACCAGCTCGATGCACAGCACGTGGCCGTGATCGCCGTCGACGATCGCGTGAGGATCGGCGCAGACGATCTGCGGACGTTGCGGATTTCCGAGAATGTCGCGCCAGCTGCCGATCACGGCGGCGCGACCGATGATCGCCGGCCATCCCGGATGAATGCAGGAGATGCTGTCGCGATCCGCCCAGAGCGATGCGAGCGCGGCAAAATCACCGGCCGCGAAGGCTGCGTAGAAGGCCGCATTGGCGGCCAGGATCTTGCTCTTATCGCTCATCGTGATGAGTTGGGCCAACCGCTTGCGAAAATCAAGCCGTGTCTGGAATCGCACACGCGGCGTCCGCAAAAACTTGCAAGCTTCTTGCAAGACCCGATCGCGATGACATCGCAACGCACCAACCGAGGTCTTGTCATGCTTGAAACAGCCATTGTCGGCGGTGGATTGTGCGGAATGACGCTCGCGCGCAGCCTGCAGCAGAGCGGCGGTACGTTTGCCTTGTTCGAAGCCCGACATCGCCTGGGCGGGCGGGTCCTTTCCGCCAGGAGCAAGGCAGGGCTCGCGCTGGACCTCGGACCGACCTGGTTCTGGCCCGAGACCCAGCCGCAATTGACCGGCCTGATCGCCGAGCTCGGCCTGTCGCATTTCGCCCAGCACGATGACGGCACGGTGCTTCACCTGAAAGAGGCCGACAAGGCGGCCGAGCCGATCAGCGGTCCGCCGATCCACCAGGGCGCGCGCCGGCTCTCCGGCGGCATGACCCGGCTGATCGAGGCGCTGGCGCGCGAGCTGCCGTCGTCCGTCATTCATCTCGGCCATGAGCTGATGCGCATCGTCGATTGCGGTACGCATGTGCGGCTGATCTTCGCCACCGAGACCGAGTCGGTGGCGATCGAGGCGAAGCGGGCCGTGCTCGCGCTGCCGCCGCGGCTCCTGATCGATCACGTCGGCTTCTTCCCGGCGCTCGATGATGCGACCTTCGAGGCGATGCGCAACGCAGAGACCTGGATGGCGGCGCAGGCGAAGGTCGTGATCGCCTACGACCAGGCGCATTGGCGCGACAAGGGGCAGTCGGGCAACGCCTTCGTCAGCCATGAGCAGGCGGTGGTCGGCGAGATCTTCGACGCCTGCGATGAAGGCGGCGATCGCGCCGCGCTCGGCGGCTTCCTCGCCTTCCCGCCGGATCTGCGCGAAGCCTTCAATGTCGGCTTGCCGATGCTGATGGACAGCCAGATGGTGCAGCTGTTCGGCGCGGCGCTGGACGGCGGTGAGCAGCATTATCAGGACTGGGCGACCGAGCGCTTCACCTGCAGTGCGCTGGATCGCGCCACGCCGCGCGGCGAGCACAGCGAAATCGCCAATCCGATGCTGCGGCGGGCGCTGTGGGACGGCCGGCTACATCTCGGCGGCGCCGAGACCGCGAGCCATGCCGCCGGCTATCTCGAAGGCGCCGTGAACGCCGCCAGGCGCATCGAACGGGCGCTCACGCGCGTGGCGACGGAGACGTCGATCGGGCGCGCGGCGGCGATCGGCGAGGGGCTGTCCGGCAACGCGGCGAGCCTCGCCTGGTTCGCCTCCTGGGTCGCCGCCCAACGCGATGCGGCGTTCGACGATTACCGGCAGCGGCTCAACCGCAGCCTCGCCACGCAGCAGCGCGAGCAACTGACCCAGCTCGCCGTGCTCGGCGCCATGGAGCAGGTGTTCGCGGCGGCGCTTCAGGTGCTGGATGCGCTGACGTTCGACATGCGCGACGTCACGGTCGAACGCGGGCGCTCGGCGCTGATGCCGGAGATCCAGAAGCCGTTCCGCGACGTCATGCAGTCGCTGCTCGACGATGCTGTCGCGTTCAACCGGACCTCGTGCGCGCTGTCGAACTTCCCGTTCGAGCACAAGCCGTCAAAGGACTATGTGCAGGCCATCCTGCGCGACATCGCCGCCGCCTGGCAGGAGTTCTCGCTCGCCGCCAACCGGCTTCTGCTGGCCAAGAGCGAGGCGGTCCGTCAGCCGACAGGCGTGTCGTCGTGAGCGTGACGTGGAGTGATCACGGATGAAGCTGCAGATCGACCGCCCAGCCATCGAGGCGATGGCGGCCGCCTTTCCGCATCTTGCCGCGCTGAAGGAGCAGTTGCGCTTCGGCGACAAGGTCGAAGTCAACCTCGCGCAGCTCGCGGCCGTGGAGCTTGACAGCCTGCGCGACTTCTATCAGCAGGCCGGCCCCGAATGGCATGCCCGTGCCGCGCACATCGCAACCCTGCAGCGCGCCTTCAGCGATTCCGGCACGCGCTTCTCCGAGCATGAGCTGGAGCAGGTGCTGCCGGCGATCGCGCGCTATCTGATCTCGGGCGCGATCCGCGGCTGGATGTTCACCGCCAACGTCGCCAGCCGACCGCTGCCCTATGTCGTCACCCGGCTCGATTACACGGCCCCGTCGAACGACGAGTCGGGCCGCGTCTTCATCGAGCTCAAGGCCAACGCCAAGGGTGCGATCACGACGTCGACGCTGCGCATCTCCGCGGGCGATATCGTCGGCAGGACCGTGGCCGAGATCTTCGCCGCCAAGGGCTTCCTGAAGGAGACGCCCGAACTGATCGCGGCCTATGACGAGACGGCGGAGCGCTACTTCGCCTGGCGCGGCCGCTACGGCGCGCAGTTCTCCGGTCGCGGCATCGGCTTCTTCGCCGACGATCCGAACGCGTCGCATCGCGACATGGATTGATCGCGCAAGGACGTGATCGTGCTGTCGTCCGGCGGCGGCACGGCGCGGCTCGTCAATGACGAGGGCATCCTGACCGAGCGCGCCCTGACCCTGGAAGTCACCGGCGATATCCTCGGGCAGTATCTGCGCAAGGCCGCGAAGAGCAATCTCTACGATGCCGAGCAGGAGGTTGAAGAATCCAGGGCGGCGATCCCGAAAGGCGTCTTCTGCCGCATTCCCGTCCATCCGTACATGCTGATGTTCCATCTCGACCTGCACCATTATCTCTGGGTGCATGCCGACGACATGGTGCCTTATGCGTATCAGCCGGAGCTGAAGCAGAAGCTGGTGCTGCCGGAGGAGCAGACCGACCTGATTGACATCCTCACCGCCGAGATGGACCTGCTGATGGACGACATCGTCGCCGGCAAGTCCGGCGGCACCACCGTGCTCTGCGCGGGTCCGCCCGGTGTCGGCAAGACGCTGACGGCCGAGGTCTATGCCGAGATCATCGGTCGTCCCTTGTACCGGGTACATTCCGGCCAGCTCGGATTGAACGTCGCGGCGATGGAAAGCGCGCTGAAGGACGCGCTGACGCGCGCGCAGCGCTGGGGCGCGGTGATGCTGATCGACGAGGCCGACGTCTACATCAAGCGGCGCGAGGACGACATGACGATGAACGCGGTCGTCGGCGTGTTCCTGCGCGTGCTCGAATATTTCAACGGTCTGTTGTTCCTCACCACCAACCGCATCGACGACATCGACGAAGCCATCGTCTCGCGCTGCATCGCGCTGATCAAGTTCCAGGCGCCGGACGCCGACGCGCGCGGCCGGATCTGGCGGGTGATGTGCGATCAGTTCGGGTTGACGGTCGAAAGCGCGATCATCGATCAGCTCGTGGAGACCTTCCCCGGCGCATCGGGGCGCGACATCAAGGGACTCGCCAAGCTGGTCGCAAAATACTGCCACCACAAACGCGTCCGCCCGACGATCGCCGTCTTCCGCCGCTGCGCCATCTTCCGCGGCATCGACCTCGGCGACCACGAGCTGCTGCCGGAGGCGGCGGAGTAGATCGGCTACGCGCGGTCAGTCTGCCCTAGCGTCTCCGGATTATAGCCTTCCTCGCGAAGCACGCGCTGTACGACCGGGCGGGCCAGCATCCGCCGGTAGTGCGCGAGCAGGTTGGCGGGCAGGGCGATGTCGGTCTTGTCGGCCCAGAACTCGACATAGAACAGGATCGGATCGGCGACCGAGAAGTCGCCACCCAGATAAGGCTGCTCGCCGAGCATCCTGTTCAGGATCGCGAACCCCTTCACGACGATGTTGCGGCCGAGCGCGCGCACGGACTCCTGATCGGCCTCGTTGCGGCTGAAGGTCGGCGTGGCGAAGATGCGGGCGAAGCCATGGCCGTGCACGGTGCCAGCGATATAGGTCATGGCTTCGAGCAGCCGCGTTTCGGCGTCGATATCCGAGGGCCACAGCCTGGCACGCGGCCGGGAACGGCCGAGCCAGTAGGCGATCGCGGGCACCTCGGTCAGCACGCTGCCGTCGCCGCGCACCAGCGCGGGAATCGTCGATTTCGGATTGATCGCGACGTAGTCCGGCTTGAAATTGTCGCCCGCCGGCAGATTGACGATATGAGCCTCGAATACCTCCTCGAGCTCTTCGAGGATGATGTGGATGCCGGTCGAGCACGATCCCGGCGTCATGTAGAACTTCATCGCGGCCATCATTGTCTCCAAGCCGACATATGCGCGGTCTCAGCGCGGACGGCATGCATCATGCAAGGATCGGGACACATCGAGAGTGGCGCGCCGTGGATCGCCTGTTCGGGCCGCGGCCGTCGGGTTTGCGACAGGAGACGTTGTCAAGGCCCGCTGCTCCCGTCGCGCCATCAGGGAGATCAGCTCATGACCGAACGTGAGCCGGAAGTCTTCGTCATCTGTCCGACCACAGGCATCGCCAAAGGCGAAGCCAAGGCGTTCAGCCTGTCCCGGATCGGCGACAATGGCGAGGCGCGCCCGTTTCCCATCGTGATCATCCACACCGCATCCGGTGGCTTCGCCGGCTATGTCAACACCTGTCCGCACGACGGCAAATGGCTGAACATCGGCAGTGGCCAGTTCTTCAATGCCGAGCAGACGCTGCTCCGCTGCGGCCGCCACGGCGCGACTTTCGAGATCGACACCGGCCTTTGCAACGCTGGAGCCTGCGAAGGCCAGAGCCTGGAGCCGATCGCGCTCGCCATCATCGACGGGGAGGTTTGCCTGTGTGGCGTCGCACTGGTCGAGGATATGAGCTTCCCCGATCCGTTCGACGATCTCGACGAGACCATGGAGATCATGATCCACCCGGATTGATGCCTTTCTCTGTTCATGCGTCGTTGCGAGGAGCGCAGCGACGAACCGATCCAGGATCGCGCGGGGGACTCTGGACGGCTTCGCTTCGCCGGACTGCCCAGCTCGTGCAACGACCAAAGGTGTCGTCCCGGCCTTGAGCCGGGACCCATACTCCGCGGCTGTCGTGGTGGGCGCGACGCTGACGATGAGCCCGCCCCAAACGACAGCCAGTGGCTCTGGGTCCCGGCTCGAGGCCGGGACGACAGCAGAGTTTGCCGCTGCTGCATACGAAATCTCGAATAGCCTGAGTGCGCGAACCAATGCGCCTATTGGTTATTGCGACCGAAGCGCGCAGCGAACCAATCCAGAGTCGCGCATGAGGCAATGGATATTGCTTCGCTCACAATGACGCTCTTAATCATGGGCTCTCAAAACCCATCCGCCTTCTTCCCCCAGGGATGACTTCCGGGCACCAGCTGGGCCTTGATGCCGGCCTTCTCGACATCGGCCGTGGTCCTGAAGAACGTCGCCTCGTGCACCAGTGTGCCGTTCTTCGTCGTCACCGCGACATAGCGCGCGACCGTGTCGATATCGCAGAGATAGCCACCGCCGGGATCCGCCGCGCTGCGGAGGTTACCGTCCCAGTCCACGAAGAAGCCGTCACTCATCTTGGTCTCCACCACAAGCTTATTCGGTCGTTCCAGGCTGGTCGGCGACCAGCTGCTTATATGCATGCTCGACGACGGCGCGGCACTTCTGCAGGCGCCGAAGCTCGGCTTTGCTGATGGTGATCATCTCATCATCGTCGGCCGACGCCGTTGCCGCTTGCAGTGCTTCGAACAGCGCCTTCTCGAGCTGATAGATGCGCTCACTGGCGCGCTCCAGATAGGGGATCGGATTGGCGCGGACGTTGGTCTCGTGCAGTGCGTCGAGGCTGAGCAGCGTACGGAACCGGCGCTCGGTCTGGCGTTGCTGCATCCCGAAATCATGCTCAATGACGGTCATGGCCGAATCTCGGGCGCTGACGGCGTTTTCGCCTTCGCCGCCTGTCGCAGCAGCGTCAGACACTCCAGCGAGGCGGCCATGTCGAGCGCGGAAAACCCGTCCAGCGTCTCGGCGCTGATATCGGCGCCCTTGGCGAGCAGATGCGCGACCACCTCGGCCTTGCCGGACGACGACGCATACATCAGCGCAGTCGCGCCGTTGTCGTTGCTGTTGTCGAGATCGATGCCGGCCTCGACCAGCGCGTCGATGGCCTCGAGATGCCGCCCGACGCAGGCGAGCCAGAGCGCGTTGTTGCCGTCCGCGTTCCTGGCCGTGATGTCGGCGCCTGCGGCGAGCAGCTCGCGGATAATGGCGACGTTGCCGAGATGCGCGGCTTTCATCAGCGGCGTGGTTCGGTTGGCGATCGTGGCGTCGACCGCATCTGCCGCAAAGCCCTGGGCGACGAGCCAGGCCGCCAGTGTCGGACTGACGTCCGCCGCTCCGCTCCGTGCGGGAAAGCGCTGCCGCCACGCCTCATAGCCGCCGTCGAGGCTGTAGACCTCCGTGAAGCCGAAATCCGAGAAGGTCCGCGCATAGTCCTGGCTGGCGTTGCCGTGATAGCAGTAGATCAGGATCGGCGTGCGCCTGGTCGTGCCGGTGATCAGCTCGGAGAGATTGCGCTGGGTGAGGTGTTGCGCGCCGGCGATGTGAGCAGCAGCGAACGAGGTCTGATCGCGGACGTCGAAGCGCAGCACGTCGTCACGCTGCAGGAGCTCGGCCGCATGGCCAACGTCGATGCGCTGGAACGGAATGCGCGCTCTCATGGCAATCCTCTCATGGCAGGACTCCCGCTTCATTGCGTGTGCGGCCCGCATAGGCTGGCAGCGTCGTGATGCGATCATCGGTCAGGGGACGGCCGACGGTGAAGTGATAGAGCGTCTGGAGCTGATCTCCGACGACGCCGAGCATGTCGTGCACCGAGTCGTCGAAATAGCAGCCGATGCCGGTGCCGCGCAGGCCAGCCGCCTCGGCCTCGAGATACAGCACGTGGCCGATCAGACCGGCCTCCCAATGCAGCTGGCGATAACGCCACGGGTTGTCGCCGATGAGGGGCGCGAACTCGGCGAGCATCGCCACGGCGAAGCAGCTGTCGCTGGCGATGGCCTGGTGGCAGCTCGCGGTGCGGATCACGCCGCGGCTGTCGGTCGGCAGCAGGTGAAACAGCGGCAGATGATCAGGCGCGCTGCCGACGCGTTGCCAGTCGAAGTCGGGACGCAGCGCGCGCCGCAGGCTGGCCTCCGCCCCGGGGCTGCGCGGCAGCGCGTAGAGCCCGGGTGTGAGGCCGTCGACGCGGTGCACGAACAGCAGGGGATGGACCCGCGCTGCGAAGGGCCAGGCGTTCCAAGGCGGCGTGGCGCGCGGCAGCATTGCGTCGAGCATCTGCTGAAAGGCGCCGCGCGTCATCGTGAACTTGGCGTCGAACCGCTGCGCGCTGCGGCGATTGAGAATGAGCTCGGCCGCGCGTGCCGGCGATTGCGGCCCGCGCGGCGGGAGAGCCGCCGGCGGCATGATGGTCTCTTGCGCCGCGCCGGTCGTGGCTGTGCTGACTTCGGCGATGACCGGCCAGCGGTACAGCGGATGCCGGTCGAGCCGGTTGGCCATGCCTGTCCACATATCGCCGATCGTATAGGGCTGCGGCACGGATGGCCGCGCCGGACGGCGCGCCTCGCGCGGCGTGATGGCAATCAGAACATCCGCGTCCTCGGGTTCGACGCCTGCGAAATCACCGGCGCGATCGAGGCCCATGATGGCGGCGAGCGGCGCGCTGTCGATGCCGTCGACGACGCGAGCGCTCCAGCCGAGCGTCGCCGCGGCGTAGCTGATGGCGCCGAGCGCATGGCCGAGGTCGAGCTGGCAATAGCGGAACGCGCGCTCGCCATATTTCCAGGCCTCGCGCCAATGGATCGACGACAGGCCGAGCCACAGCCGCGGCTCGTTTGGTGATGCCGTGCCACGGCGGCAACGCTGCTCCAGCACATGGTCGCGGCTGACGTAGTGATGCAGTCCATCGCCGAGGCCGCTGACGTTTTCTGCGATCACATAGACGTCGGTCGGATGCAGATTGCCGCTCGACGGATTGCAGCGCAGCGCCCAGCGGTCCGGGCCGTATTCCTTCCACGCCGCAAGCCCGAACGACAATTCCAGCAGCAGCGCGACGCTGTCGATGGTGAACGGCTGGACGTGTGCCGTACCTTGGCAGGCCTCGGCGAAGCTCGCCGCGAGACGATCCGAGGTCAGCGGCAGAGCGGTGCGCGCGCAGCCGGCGAACTCGCGGAACGGATTCGGCTGCGCATCCCAGTCCAGCGTCTCGGGTCCGGCCGCATAGCGTTTCAGGCTGTGCTTGGTGCGGGCATGGTAAGCGAGCGCGATGTCGGCGGCAGCCGGCATCTCCGCGGCGCTGGACGGTGACACGGACATGGTTCCTCACAAGTCGTGAGCTATCAGCTCGCGCACGTTGGACGGTCACAGGGGGACCTGCCATCCCCGGAGCAAATTCCGTTCCGGGCGCGCGGCGCGGTCGTTCTCGTCATTCCGGGCTCGCCGCTGCGCGCCGCCCCGGACTCACGGCGTCGAGCGCGTTGTCCGATTCCGAACAGCGCGAGCGGCGCTGTCCGTTTTTCGACATCAATGCCGGTGCGCGTGGCGCGACGCATGGGCCTCGATCAGCACCGCCACCTTGGCGGCGATCGAGCGCCACGCCTGATGCGCGTCCATCCTGTGGCCGAGCTTGAAACTATCGGCCATGCGGGCCGCGAAGGCGGGCCCATCGCGGCCATGCTGCTCGGCGATGATCCACGCGGTCTGCCACAAATCGGTCTCGGTGGTCACGGCCGCTACAGATCCAGCACCAGCCGGTCGCCCTTCGCCCGCGACACGCAGGGGAGGAAGTAGCCCTCGGCCCGTTGCGCGGCGGAGAGGCGTTTGTCGCGGTGATCGATCTCGCCGTCGACGACCCTGGTCTTGCAGGTGCCGCACATGCCCTGCTCGCAGGAGGTCGCGATCTTGACGCCGTTCTCCTCGAGGAACGCGGTGACGGTCTTGTCACCGGGAATCTTGAAGGTCGCGCCGGTGCTCTTGATGGTGACGTCGAACACCTTGTCGAGCAGCGCGGCCGCGGCCTTCGCGGTGAAGCGCTCGACATGAATGCGCTCCTCGGCAAAGCCCTTCTGCTTGGCGAGCGCGATGATCGGATCCATCCACCAGTCGGCGCCGCAGATGAACAGCTGGGTGTCGTCAGGACGGTCGGCCAGCAGGTTGGCCGCCTTCAGCAGCTGATTGTCCTCGCTGGCTTCCTTGTAATATCTGGTGTCCTCCGCGAAGGAGGACGCTTCGATGGTGCTGCGGAACGAATCCGGCGACATCAGCGCGAACACGTAGTGCAGCTCGAACCGGATCTTCTTCGCTTTCAGCGTGTCGGCGATCGAGAGCATCGGCGTGACGCCGATGCCACGCGCCAGGAGCAGCGCGTGCTTGGTGTTCTTGATCTTGAAGCGGTTGCGCGGGCGGCTGACCTGCAGCCGGTCGCCTTCGTTGATGTCGAGGTGCAGCGCCTTGGAGCCGCCGCGGCTGTTGGCATCCTTCCACACGCCGATGCAGTAGCGGTTGCGCTCGGCGGCGCTGTTCAGCAGCGAATATTGCCGCGTCAGTCCGTTCGGCAGGGTCACATCGATATGGCTGCCCGGCGTGAACCCCGGCAGCGGCTGATCATCCGCCGGGACGAGCTCGAACGAGGCCATATTGTGCGCCTCGATGGCCTTTTTGGCCACGACAACGGTGTGCAGGCTGTCGGACATCTGACAACTCCATCTAGCAACCCGGTTCATGAGAGACCGATGCAAAGCGGAGGCCAAGCACGTTCGGCGCCGCTCGATGCGGTTCTTCGCTTGCGCGCGCCGAAGATCGGATGTATGAGCGTCGCCCGTTTCAACTCCAGATGCGTTCAACGCGAGAGGCCATCAGCCATGTCCAGTCCACTGTGCGCGACACGATCCGTGCCGACGCCCGCAGTGCGTCCGGCTGACAGTCACTCCATCATGTTGAACGACCATGGCACAGTCATTGATGGCGCGCCGGCGGGAGGCCGAGCGCGCGCGGGTTGAAGCCTATCAGCTGACGCTGCGCCGCGCGGTTCGGCCGACGCGTTCGCCGCCGGATCTGCACAATGCGATCCGCGAGGCGCGCCGCGGCTTCGAGGCGGACATCGTTCGCGATCCCGAAAGCTGGAAGCCCCAGTTGAAGACGCGCGATGCCGCGCGGCTGCGGCTGGCGGCCGCGCGTCATCTGTTCGGCCGCTATGCGGTGGCCCAGCATCTGGAGCAGATCTGGATCGACGACGGCGGGCTCGGCCGCGACGAGGCGATCCTGCGCAAGCGCTGGTACATCGCGGCCGCCGGCGGCGGCTCGCTGTACAAGGCGGGCGCCTCGGCCTGGCTGTCGCGCAAGGAGGTTCACGCCTTCCTTCACCCGCTCGGGCAGGTCGCCTTCGACGAGGCGATCTGGCAGGCGATCGCGCGCTCCTACACCGACGATCCCGTCATCGCGGCGCGGATCGCGCGTTCCAGCATTGCACGGACGCCGCGCAGCGAGCTCCCGTTCTGGCGCGAGGCGGCGCAGTTCTTCTGCGCGCAGCCGACGACGGTCGAGGAGATCGACGATCTCTGCGACTACATCGCGCAGCGTCGCCGGCGCGACCGCCGGTTCAGTCTCAAGGGCCGCTCTCTTGCCGCGCTGCGCCGGCTGATGAACGCATGGCATCGCGACCTCGCGGTGATCGCGCGGATCGAGGCGGCGGGGCGGCGGGCCGAGATCGCCCGCGGCCGTATGGAGCCACGGACGGCGGAGCCCGCGGCGCATTGGCCGGGGGCCGCGCTGATGGACTGGTCATGGAGCCCGTCGAAAGGCTCGGCCACGCGCGACGCGTATGTCATCATGCAGTTGCGGACCGCCGAGGATCTCGTCGCGGAATCCAGGGCGATGCATCATTGTGTGGCGAGCTACGCGGATAAGTGCATCGCCGGCTACGCCTCGATCTGGTCGCTGCGCTACCGTCACGCGGGCAGGACGCAGCGGCTGCTGACGATCGAGCTCAACCCGCGGCACCGCGCGGTTCAGATCCGCGGCTTCGCTAACCGCGTCGCCCACGCGGAGGAGTGCAAGATCCTGGAACGCTGGGCCAAGGCGCGCGGGATCGAGCTGCCGCTGCCATGAGCTGCGTCGCCTTGCGGCGGCGCAGCTCATGCGTCGACATCAATGTCCGTCGATCGCGTCTGCCTTGGCGCCGCCGGCGACCGAATAGCGCATCGGCACCTTGCGCGTCGCAAGGAACGCCTCGAGGGTCTCGCCCCGGAACGCCGCATAGACCTCCGGGTTCGACACGCCGATCACCGCCGCCATCTTCTCCAGCACGAAGAAGCTGACGCCGCGCCGGATCATCTCGATCCAGCGCCGGTTCCGGATCAGCTCGCGCTCCTCGGCCGTGAGGGCGTAGTCGTCGGCCACCGCGTCGAATTCCTCAATGAAACGCTTGCGATGCGCCGGAATGACGAGTCGGTGCAGGAAGTCGTTGATGCGGAAATTGGCCTGGCTGCGGCCGTGGGTGAACGGATAGGTGCCGGTCAGCGTCTCCGCGCCGGCCAGCTCATGGCCGATATGCGCGCGGTAGGCGGCGACCTCCTGCGCGTCGGGCGCCGCGCCGAGATCCTCGAACACCAGCGTCGCGATATTGGTCACCGACGGCGCATAGGTCTGCCGGTGCACCAGCCTGACCTTCTCCGACAGCGCGCCGCGCATGATCAGCCACATGATCACCTCGGCGCCTTCCATGCCGCCCCTCGCTGCATAGTCGGCGATGCGCAGGGTGGTCAGCTGCTCCGGATCCTTTTCCAGGAGTTCGAGGAATTCATTGTCCCAGTCCTCGTTCAGAAAGCCGGCGCGCTCGCCATGCACCTGGTGCGACAGCCCGCCGGTGGCGACGATCGCGACCTTCAGATCCTCCGGATAGCTCTCGATCGCCTTGCGCAGCGTTTTGCCGAGCTTCCACATCCGCTTTGCCGAGGGGATCGGCAGCTGCAGCACGCCGACCTGCAGCGGCACCACCGCACCTCGCCAGGGACCGCTGGCGTCGCCCATCATCGACAGCGGCGACAGCAGGCCGTGATCCACCGGCTTGCCCTGGAAGAACGCCATGTCGAACTCGTCCGCCACCATGGCCGTCGCGATGTGCTGCGACAGGCCGAGATGGCCGCGGGCCGGCGGTACGTCGCGCGGCCCGCCGCCTTCGTCGGCCGCGACATAGCGGTCGTCGATGCCGAGCGCGAAGGCCGAGTAGTGGTCGAAGAAGAACGAGGTGATGTGATCATTGTAGATCATGAACAGGACGTCGACCTCGCTGCGCTTCACCCAGTCGCGCACCACCGCGAAGCCGTCGAAGATCGGCTTCCAGGCCGGGTCGTTCTGCTTCTTGGTGTCGAGCGCGAAGCCGATGGTGGGCGAGTGCGATGCTCCGATGCCGCCGATGATCCGGGCCATGTCGTCCTCCCATGAGATGCGGCCGACGTTACGAAGTTTCCCGTGTTAGACAATCGTGCTACCGTGTACGGATCGTTTCTATCGATGGACGAGTAGACGCAGGATGAAGTGGCGGATCGAGGACATCCCGGTGTTTCATGCCGTGGTGGCGACCGGCGGCATGACCGGCGCTGCGCGCTCGCTCGGCATGCCGAAATCCTCCGTCAGCAAGTCGGTCGCCCGGCTCGAGCAGGACCTCGGCATTCGCCTGTTCGATCGCAATTCGCGCCGCGTCCGCGTGACGCGCGAGGGCGAGCTGTTCTTCCAGCAGTGTCAGAAGATCCTCGACCAGGTCTCGGAGGCTGACGCCGTCATGACCGGCCTGGTCGGCGTGCCCAACGGCCGGCTGTCGGTGGCGCTGCCGCCGGCGTTCTGCGAGGAGATCCTGGCGCCCAAGCTCGCCGAATTTCACCGCCGCTATCCGCGCATCGAGCTCGACGTCGAGGCGACCACGCGGGCGATCGACATGCTGGCGGATCGCTTCGACATCGCCGTGGTGGTCGGCGTTCAGGAGGATTCCGAGCTGGCGCAGAAGGTCCTGATCGGCGGCCGCCTGATCTGGGTGACCAGCCCGGCCTATCTCGCGGCGCACGACATCGGCGAGGACGTCCGCGCGCTGGAAAGCCATCTGATGATCTGCGAGCGCCGCTACGGCGACCGCACGCTGATGATCAAGCAGCACGGCCATCTGCTCCGCTTCGATGTCGGGCCGCATGTCGCGCGCATCAACAATCCGCTGGCGGTGCGCCGCGCCGTCGCCCACGGCGCCGGCCTGTCGTTCCTGCCGGAGCATTATTGCGTCGAGCTGCTCGGCGAGGGCCGCCTCGTCGAGATCGGCAGGGAGGTCGTGTTCGACACCCGCGCGGCCCAGCTCACCGCGATCTTTCCGAGCCGCAAGCTGATCTCCTCGCGCGCCCGCGCCTTCCTCGATTTCCTCGAGGAGATCTGCGCCGAGCCCGCGCGCGGCTGAACAGGCTGCAACGAAAACGTCACATGACTCGCTCCGGGAAGAGGTCTAAGACGCGCGGCTCTTGAGCTGAACCGTCACGCGGGGGGCGCCATGAATCTGCGCGCGCAATGGGAAGATCAGGCCGCTCAATGGCTCGCCTGGGCACGGGCGCCGGGCCATGACAGCTTCTGGCGTCATCATCGCGAGCAGTTCGTCAGCCTGCTGCCGGACCCGGGCGCGCTGACGCTGGACATCGGCTGCGGCGAGGGAAGGCTGTCGCGGCATCTCGCCTCCGCGGGACACAGGGTGATCGGCATCGACGCCTCGCCCTCGCTGATTGCAGCGGCGCGCGCCGCCGATCCCGCGATCGCCGTCGTGCGCGCCGATGCGGCGTCGCTGCCCTTGGCCGACGGCTGCGCCGACCTCGCCATCGCCTTCATGTCGCTGCAGGACGTCGATGCGATGCCGGAGGCGGTGCGCGAGGCCGCACGGGTGCTGCGGCCGGGCGGCCGGCTGTGCCTTGCGATCGTCCATCCGCTCAACTCGGCCGGCAAGTTCGCTGGTTTGGCGAACGACGCGCCGTTCGTTATCCAGGGCAGCTATCTCGACGACTTCAACTACAGCGACCCGATGGAGCGCGACGGCTACAGCATCGTCTTCCACAGCGCGCATCGCCCACTGCAGAGCTATTTTGCCGCGCTCGAAGAGGCGGGCTTCCTGATCGAGCGGCTGCGCGAGCCGTCGATCCCGGAAGCGATCGTCACCCGCGACTCCAGCCGCCGCTGGCTGCGCGTGCCGCTGTTCCTGCACTTGCGCTGCCTACGTCCGTGAGGCCGGAGCGCAGCCCGCGCTCCGCCGCGACGCGCCCTCAGCCGCGCCTGGCCGCCTCGATCGCGGCGACATCGATCTTGTGCATCGTCATCATCGCGGCGAACACGCGCTTGGCGACGTCGCCGCCTTCGGCCATCGCGTCGGTCAGCGCGCGCGGCGTGATCTGCCAGGAGATGCCCCATTTGTCCTTGCACCAGCCGCAGGCGCTCTCCTTGCCGCCATGGCCGACGATGGCGTTCCAATAGCGGTCGGTCTCTTCCTGGTCGTCGGTCGCGATCTGGAACGAGAAGGCCTCATCATGCGTGAAGGCCGGTCCGCCGTTGAGGCCGACGCAGGGAATGCCGCACACGGTGAACTCCACCACCAGCACATCGCCGGTCTTGCCTGAGGGATAGTCGCCCGGCGCGCGGTGCACGTCGCCCACCCGGCTGTCCGGAAACAGATCGGCATAGAACCGCGCCGCGGCCTCCGCGTCCTTGTCGAACCACAGACAGATCGTGTTCTTGGGCTTTGCCATCACAGGGTCCTTTCATGCCAGTGCGGGCCGCGTGTCGTCGGTTACGACGCGGCGGTCGCGGTGTCATCGAGCCGGCGCTTCGAGATCCGGCTGATCCAAGGACGCAGCCGCCCGCCGCGAACCGACATGGTGATCTCTGGTCCTGATGTTTTTTTGCAGGTTCGCAGAGGCCGGTTCCCTGATCCCGCAGCGGTTGTGGATTTTGCCCTTCTGTCGTGTAGGCTCTGCGGTGGGGATCGATCGGGGAGTGGGGAATTGGAATGATGAGCGTCACGCGTGCCCGTCCGTTTGCGCGCTGGGCGGTTGCCGTCCTGTCGGCTGTCGCAGTCATGGCCGGCAACAGCGTCGAAGCCGCATTCAACTACGCGCGCTATCAGGAGACCAGTCTCGACGATGTCCTGGCGATGCCGCGTCCGGCCAAGGGCGTCGATATCAAGTCCGGCGCGCCGTTCAAGCTCGAGGTCACGCTGGTGAATGCCGGCGGCCCCTGTGCGACCGGGTTCTTGAAGAAATCGATGGCGATGTCGGGCTTCGACCAGGTCGGGGCGATCGGCGTCTCGAACTGCATCACGGTGCGATCGGCCAAGGGGCGGGACCTCAAGGTCTTCGTCCAGGACGTCGTCTACGGCTTCCTGCCGCGCGAGGTGAAGGTCGGCGGCAGGCTGACGCTCTACGCCGTCCACGTCTACACCGCGGCCGAGGGGCCCGGACTGCTGGTCAACGAATTCCAGACGGCGCAGCCGGCCGCGCCGGCGGCCTCACAGCCATCCGAAACCGCGATGTCCTCGTGCGGCTGCTGGTCGCTGCGCGATCATCCGGGCATCGACGTCGACGCCGGCAAGGAGGGCGCGCCGGTCGGCGTGATGGAGGACGGCGTCGTGGTCAAGGTCGAGGCGGCCGATCAGGCGCCTGCGGATCTGCCCGTCATCGGCGGCTGCGGCCGCTATCTGGTGCTGAAGCACAGCTATCCCAATGGGGCCGTTCTCTATACCCGCTATGTCCATCTCGGCCGTCTCGCCGATGCCAAGGGGGAGATGCCGGCCGTCGGCGCGCGCTACAAGCGCGGCGACAAGATCGCCGAGGTCGGGCCCAGCAGGATCCTGCATGTCGAGCTGCGCCCCGTCGCGCTCGGCAACACGACGGCGGATGCGGCGTGGCTTAAGCAATATGACGGGATTGCCGACATGGAATGGTCGCGCTACGAGCCGGTGGATCCGAGGAAGTTCGATCCCGACGCCTTTGGCGGTCTGGGCAAGCGTGGGAAGTAGGCGTCGAGATGCTGAGGAATTTGGGTCGCGTGCGAACGGCGCTTGTCGGAATGGTCGCGGCGGTGCTCGCGGGATGGCTGTCGCCCTCGGCGCAGGCGCAATCGGCGCAACGCCCAGCCGCGCCGCAGCCATCGGCGTCCCGCCCCGCGCCGTCTCCGCCGTCACCGGCTTTGCCGCCCGATCTGAAGGATCTGCGCGGCGAATGGAAGCGCGCCGGCGCCGGCTTCGCCTGCACGGTGACGCCGCCGCGTCAGTTGTCACAGGATCTGCTGGTCGCCGTCATGGCGCGCGCCTGCATGCGTCTGGGTCCGCTGGTGGTCGGCGATGCCGCCGCAACCGCCACCGCGGCGCTCGGGCAGCCGCACCGGACCTTGAAGCAGCCGCAGGACAAGGTCGCCTGGATCTATTTCGTCGGGCAGCGCGAGCACTATCCCTATTTCGTCGTCACCGTCGCCGCCGACAAGATCGTCGCGCTGCAGGTGACGGGCGACGGCACCACGACGGCTCCGGGTTATGAGCTCAGCACCGTCGGGCTCGGGGCCACCACCGACGATCTGGTGGCGGTGTTCGGCCAGCCCAGCCATTTCGAGCCGAGCGAATTGAAGGGCGTCGAGCTCTGGACCTATCCGCCGCATCCGTTCTCCTTCGAGCTCAAGGGCGGTCGGGTGATGTCGATCCGGATCAATCAACGATGAGGCCACGGGCTCGGTGAACCCTCGAATGGCCCGTGCGCGTCGCCGGCAGCGCGGGATCGTTATGATTTTTCGTTGAAACCGAAGTTTCTGATTGCAGTTTTTCAGAAATCGTGATTATCTGCGCGCATCCCGCCTCGAGCAGAGGGACGAACGCGTCG
>NZ_CAFI01000478.1 GCF_000239775.1 Bradyrhizobium sp. ORS 375 | reverse complement strand
TCGCGGAGGCCAACCTCACCGACGCCCTGCTCGCCGACAAGGACGCCGATGCGCGCCTGAAGGCCGCGCGGGCGGCGCTGGCCGTGGAGCAGAGCGGCCGCCGCTCCGGCCTCAAGCCGCAGGCGCCGATGCCGGTCAGCCTGGCCGACAAATAGCCGGCCAAAGCTGAAAAGCACCTCAGAGCGCGTCGGCGCGCTCCAGCGTGTCGATCGTCACCACGCCATGGGCGCGCGACACGCAGGCGCACAGCTTGCGGCTCTCATGCTTCTGCTCTTCGCTGAAGAACACGTCGCGATGATCGATCTCGCCCTCGACCTCGACCACGTCGATGGCGCAGACACCGCATTCGCCGCGCCGACAATCGGCCATGACCTCGTGGCCGGCCGCATTCAGCACGTCGAGCATCGAGCGGTCGCGCGGCACCACGATCTCCTCGCCGCTGCCGCGCAGGCGCACCTTGAACGGCTCGGTCGACAGCCGCCCTGATGACCCGAACGTCTCGTAGCTGAGATCAGCCGGCGCACGGCCGCACGCCGCCCAGGCGCTACGCGCCGCATCGAGCATCCGCATCGGTCCGCAGAACAGCACCGCCGTGCCGGCCGGCAGCTCGGCAAACAGGCCGGCCAGATCCAGCCGCTGCGCCTGGTCGGCGGCATAGACTGAAAACCTGTCGCCGAGCAGCGTCGCGAGCTCATCGGCATAGGCCGCATCGCCGATCGAGCGCACGGCATAGTGCAGCGAGACATTCGGCGTCCTGCGCAACAGCGCCTGCGCCGCCCCGACCAGCGGCGTGATGCCGATGCCGCCGGCGACCAGACAATAATGCTGATACTGCCAGCCGACCTGCAGCAGCGAGGTCGGGCTGGTCACGTCGATCCTGGCGCCCGGCTGCAGCGACCACAGATAACGCGAGCCGCCGCGGGAATCCTCGGCGTGACGCACCGCGATCCGGTAGCCGCGCGGATCGGCCTCGCCGACCAGCGAATAAGACCGCACATCCGGCTGACCGGCGATGTGAACGCTCAGCTTGATGTGGCTGCCGACCGGGTAAGGGACGCAGACATAGCCGTCGGGCCGCAGGACGAACTCGCGAATGCCGGGTGCGAGATCGCGCGTCGACACCAGCGTCGCGGTCGACCAATTGTCCTCGAAGCGCATGCTCGTCTCCGTCAGCTCGACGCCTTGATCAGCACGGCGGCCGGCACGAGGTCCATGGGACCGCGGGCCTTGACCGCCAGCCGCAGATTGCGCGCGGCGAGGCGTGCATGCTCGCGCATGATCCCCTCGGCGCGCGCGCCCTCGCGGTTCTCGATCGCATCGATGACGATACGATGATGCTCCTGCGCCACCACCAGGATGTGGCGCGCCTCGGGCAACGCCGACTGCGCCATCACGAAGCCGCTCGGCGAGGCGAAAGGCAGCGCGCTGGCGCGGTCGACCTGGCGGATCACCGGCGGGCTGCGCGACAGCTCGGCCAGGAGCGCGTGAAAGCGCGCGTTCAGCGCGACATAGGCGGAGAACGCATCGAACGAGATCTCCTGCGGCGCGATCAGCTCGTCGATCTGGGCAAGACACTCGCGCATCGGCTCGGTGTCACGCACGGAGACGCCGCGCTCGGCGGCGAGCCGCGCCGCCAGGCCTTCCATCGTGCCGCGCACCTCGATGGAGTCGAGCACGTCGCGTTCGGAGAACGACTTGACCATGAAGCCGCCGGAGGGAATGGCTTCGAGCAGGCCCTCCTCCTCGAGCCGCACCAGCGCCATCCGCACCGGCGTGCGCGAGACGCCCGCCGCCTCCACCGCCTGCAGCTCCGAGATCCGCTCACCCGGGCGCAAGACCCCGGTCAGGATCAGGTCGCGCAGCGTCAGCTGCGCCCGGACGGTCTGCGAGATCGAGCGCTCGGTCTCACGCTCTGCCATTCCATTCACTCCGCGGCTTCGCGCAGCGGCGTTTCACGCGCGATCATCCGGTCGATGATCCGCCGTGCCCACATCGCCCCTGCATCGATGTTGAGATTGTAGAAAACGCGTCCCGGGTTCTCGTCCATCGCGCGCTGTTGCGCCTCGAGGATCAGCTCGTCCTCGCGGAAGATGCCCGAGACACCTTCGCGAATTTCGGTCGTCAGCCGCTGCTCGGAGAGCTGATAGTTGCGCGCGAACGCCCAGAAATAGTGGCAGGTCTTGTCGGTCTCGGGCGTGATGGTGTTGAGCACCATCCCGTTGACGCCCTGCGAGCGATCGCCTTCCGGCGCTCCGGTCCCGGCCGGCGCGACACCGACGTCGATGGTCACGGTGCACGGGGCCTCGAAGCGGATGATCTGCCAGCGGTCGACCAGACCGGGCTTGCCGAGCTGCTTGGCCCAGAACGGCGGCGGCTCGATGCCGCGCATCCAGCGCGTCACGGTCGCGGTGCGCTCGCCATGGGTGACGTCGAACGGCGCTTCCGCCACCGCGTCATTGCCGATCGACGAGCCGTGCACGAACGTCTCGTGCGTCAGGTCCATCAGATTGTCGACCACCAGGCGGTAGTCGCATTTGACCTGGATCGTCTTGCCGTCGCCGGCCCAAGCGGGATCGTGATTCCAATGCATGTCCGGGATCGTCGCGGGATCGGCCAGCGCCGGATCGCCCATCCACAACCAGATGAAGCGGTGACGCTCGACGGCCGGATAGGCGCGCACGCAGGCCGAGGGGTTGATGGTCTCCTGCGAGGGCATGTAGGTGCAGCGGCCCTGGGGGCTGAACTTCAGGCCGTGATAGCCGCAGACGACGGTGTCGCCTTCGAGCCGGCCCTTCGACAGCGGCACCAGCCGATGCCAGCAGGCATCCTCGAGCGCTGCGATCGTGCCGTCGGCCTTGCGATACATCACGACGTGCTTGCCGCAGATCGTCCGCGGCATCAGGGCTTGCTTGACCTCGGCATCCCAGGCGGCGGCGTACCATGCATTCATCGGGAAGGAAGCGGCCATGGCGTGTCCTCTAGCGGTATTAAAGTATACTCATGCTGAAGAATTGTATACAGCAAAGACCTTGGATTGGCAATGACACACACAAATTCGGCCCTGGATGAGCGCCGCTGTATACAGAGCCATCTCTGGTATACCAGAATGACCTCTCCAATCCCTTTGTTCCAGTCGAAAATTTGATCAATTCGGCCGCCTGACCCGCTTGCCGAGCACGGGCGTCCGAAGACCTTCACTGCGGATCGGCTCCGCGTCCTGGTCGTCAGCACTCTTGTCGGTGTTCGCCTCGGCCGGCTGCCGGAGCCGGTCATCGGTGTTCCCGCTCACACCTCCCCATTTTCATCTTGCTTGGCCTCTTAAACGGAACTCAGGCTTCGGCGGATCAGCCTGCGCCGCAGGGGCGGACCCGTGTCTGGGCGAATGGGCCTGTCATGATCGAAAGAGCACCGAGAACGCTCGCCACAACAAATGTCGTCGACATCTTGTCCCCCGTTCCTCACCCCGCCGAGTCTGCCGAACTCCATCCGTCGCGAGCGGGGTGATCAAGGGTCAACGGTTAGAGCGGTTCGCCCCGCAGCCACGCGGCGCCGCGTGCATAGAGCGCCTCGACCTCAGGTCCCTTCAATCCGGGCATGTCGCGCTTGATGGTGTAGCCGATCCGGGTCTGCAGATAAGCGAGATGGCGATAGCCGACCGGAAACTGCTCCAGCAATGCGCGATCGAGCGCAGGCACCGCACCAGGGGTCACCGGATCCATGCGGTCCTTCTCGTAGATCGGCTGGCGCAGCACGATGCCCCATTTGCCCTGGCGCTTTTCCAGAAAGTCGTAGAAGCGGCCGGTGCAGAGCACGTCGCACGCGACGCCTTCGACCTCGGCGCGTTGCGAGATCGTCATCTTGGTCTGCGCGATCGCGCGGTTGCCCGCGAGATCGACCGAGATGCCGCCGAGGAAGTGCAGGATGTTGACGCCCTTCGCCCAGGCCGCCTTGCTGATCTCGATGAACTCGTCGCCGGTGCCTTGCGTCCAGGTCGCCATCATCCGTCCGTCCGGATGCCACACGGTGCGAAAGCGCTCCCAATCCCCGGCATCGCGCCAGATCGCCCAGTTCTGCAGCAGCTCGCGGATCTGACGGTCGTCCTCGATCTCGGCGGCGGTCTTGGTCATGGTGGTTTCCTCTTTACGTTGTCGCTGCTGGATACGAGATCGGGAGTGCGCTGCAAAGCCACGGCAGGTCATGGCTGACCGGAGCGCGCGACACAATCGGTGTCGTCCCGGCCCTGAGCCGGGACCCACAATCACCGACGGTCGTGGCTGGGCGAGATCGGTCGACCATCGTGCCTCAAACAACTCCCTGGGGTTATGGGTCCCGGCGCAAGGCCGGGACGACGGTGGAGGTCTTGGTCGACGCTTTCCACCACATTGGCGGCCTTGGCACAGGGCATCCTTGGCACAGGTCATCCTTGGCACAGGTCATCGCCTTCCCGCGGCACGTCGTGCCCGGGTGATGCATCGATCAAGGTCCCTCTTGAATCACGAGAGGGCGCGAGGAAGGCCGGACCTCGGCTGAGGCCCGTGGCCCGCCTGCAACAAAGAAAGCAGGCGGCAGCCACCACGAGTACAGCCGGACGACCCGGCCTTCCCCGCGCGATTGGGTTTACGGTGTCCTTCGTGCTCTCCCTG
>NZ_CAFI01000479.1 GCF_000239775.1 Bradyrhizobium sp. ORS 375 | reverse complement strand
GNACGGCGACACTGAAGCACGAATTCCGATAAAAAGAAATGACAAAATATCGGGCAGATCAGCCGGACGAACCGATCAGCTTGAACGGCCCGAGAAAATCAGCTCTTTCGCGCGGACGATCTTGACCCGGTCTGCACCGCCCGAGACGGTCGAACCGGTGTCGCTGCGCCTGCTGATTTGCCCGACGAGCACGCCCGGCCGCCCACGACATCAGTGCCGATCAGAACCTGAACACCCGGGCTGCATTGCCGCCGAGAAACAGCTCGCGCGTCTCCGCATCGAGCCCGAGCTCATCGAGGCCCTCGAGCGCCTTTGCCGGCGTGATCATCGGGTAGTTGGTGCCGAACAGGACCTTTCGCCGGCCATGGGTCTTCATGTACTGCACGATCTCGGACGGATAACGCTTCACCGTGTAGGCCGACGTGTCGATGTAGACATTCTCGTGCTTGGTCGCGACAGCGATCATCTCCTGCGTCCAGGGATAGCCGATGTGCCCGGCGACGATGACAAGCTCGGGAAAGTCCAGCGCCACCTCGTCGATGTAGGGAATCGGCCGTCCGGTCTCCGACGGCCGCAGCGGACCGGTGTGACCAACCTGCGTGCAGAACGGCACGCCAAGCTCGACGCATTCGGCAAACAGCGGATAGAAGCGGCGGTCGGTCGGCGGCACGCCCCACAGCCACGGCAACACCCGCAAGCCCTTGAAGCCAAGCGTGCGGACTGCGCGCCGGAGCTCGCGCACCGCGTCCATCGGGCGCGCGAGGTCCGCACTGGCGATGCCGACAATGCGGCCGGGGTGGCTGTTCGCAACGGCGGCAACCTCGTCATTGGAGATCATCCAGCCCTGCGGCGCGCACCACGCCGAGGCCAGGCTGACGTCCACCCCGCCCTCGTCCATCGCCGCGACCGTCATCTCCGGCTTGATGACGTCCGGACGCGGCGTCCGCGCCGTCCAGCGCCGGAGCGAGGCGAACATCGGATCGGCCCAATGGCGCGGAGTCGGATGCTGCATCCAGGCATCGATGATCCGTGACATGGCATGGTCCTCCGAGAGCAGGCTAGAGTGAAACTCTAGAGTTTTACTCTAAAGGCGCGCGAGCTATATTGTCAAACCGCGCGGACAGACAGAGAAGCGAGGAGACGGGAGCGGATGACGCGAAAGACCAGCCGGGAGCGCATCATCGACGCGGCGCTGGCGGAGTTCGACCAGAGCGGATACGAGGCGGCCACAGTGGCGGCCATCTGCGATCGCGCGCGCGTCTCCAACGGCAGCTTCTTCCATGCCTTTCCATCGAAGGACGCGGTTGCCGGCGCCGTGTTCCTGTCGGCGCTCGACGCCTATCATGCCGCGCTGACCGGAGCCGTTGCGGGCGAGGTCTCAGCGCGCGACGGAGTCGCTGCGCTGGTGACGGCGCATCTGCGCTGGGTCATCGACCACCGGACGCAAGCCCGGTTCATGTTCGTTCACGCGCCGGGCGCTCACATGGCCGCGATCCGCGACGCGCAGGCCTCGAGCAACGAGGAGTTCCGAGCCCGCCTGGCGCGCTGGTACGAGCCCCAGATGAAGCGCGGCGCGCTGGCCGCGGTCGCGCCGGAGCTCCTGATCAGCCAGATCATCGGGCCGGCGCAGATGGTCTGCCGCGCGTGGCTGGCCGGCCGCAGCCGGAGCAAGCCGGATGCGCATCTGCCGGATCTGATCGCCTGCGCCGTTCGCGCCGTCGTGACCGGTGCGGCGCAAAGCGAGTGACGGTCAGAGCACGGCGCCGGAGGCGTAGGCGCCGGCCCAGTGCGGAAAGCCATTCTCCGCAGCGCGCGCCGCCGCATGATCCCAGTCATAGGCCAGCGCCAGCAACTCGGCCTGCCAATGTCCGCGCCGCTCGGTCAGCACCGCGTAGCGGGCGTGCGGCGAGCGATATTCAAGCTGCGGGGCAACCGGAATGTCGCCGAACACGGGACAGCCGACGCTGCCGGGATTGACGACCAGGGGACCGCGCGGCACCTGCACCATCGCCTGACGATGGCTGTGGCCGCACAGCACCAGCGTGGCGCCGCCGAGATTGACGAGACGCCCGGCCAGCACGTCGCGCCGCGCCGGGACGTAGCGGCCATCGTCCAGCATCTCTTCGAGCAGAAGGGCGCAGTCGTCATCCGGCGTGCCGTGGACGGCAAGGATGCCCTGTTCCAGCGCAAGCCGCGGCGGCAGGGCATGCAACACACGGCGTTGCGCGGCCGTCAGCGCGGCTCGCGCAAAGCGGCCGGCAGGAGAGAGCTTCTCGTCCGGCAGCTCCTCGATCCAGCGGTCATGATTGCCGCGCACCGTGGGCAGAGCCAGCGACTGCAGCAGCTCGAAGGTTTCGAGCGGCCACAGCGGGCTGGTGACGCAGTCGCCGAGATTGACGGTGGCATCGACGCCGCGCATCTTGATGTCCGCAAGCACGGCCTCCAGCGCCGGCAGATTGCCATGCACGTCGGACATCACAGCCAGCCGCATCGTCGTCTCCTCGCAATCCCATCGCAATCCATTCGCTCGAGTCAGAACTCTAGCATCCTCGTCATTGCGAGCGAAGCGAAGCAATCCAGAGTCCTTGCGCAGCCCTGGATTGCTTCGCTTCGCTCGCAATGACGGAGGAGAAGCCGGGTCGGTAGATCAAGATCGCGAGGGCATCGCTGCCAACACCGGCGCGCCGCCCGCATAGCGCAGCAGCAGCCGGTGCGTCGGATAGAAGATCACGAGCGGCAGCCCGATCAGCAACATCGCGAACCAGGCGGGGCCCGGCATGAAGCTCTGCGCGACGGCGTCGCTCAGGCCGAAGACATAGTTGATGTTGACCGGCAGGTCGCTGGTCGCGGGCGGCGGCGGCATCAGGAAATAGCATACCGACAGCAGCGCCCAGGCGCCGACCGTCCACACCGCGAAGGCGCGACGGTCGTAGCCGAGCCTCCACACCAGCCAGGCCAGCACGAACGGCAGCCAGAAATGGAAAAAGGACAGGCTGCGGGTGAACAGCGGCAGCTTGGCGTCGAACATGTAGGCGGTCATCCCCGTCAACGGCACGCCGACGGCGGTGCCGAGGAAATCGACCACCCACAGCGCCTGCGGGAGGAGAATGCCGACGGCCGGCGCGGAGGCCAGCAGCGGACTTTCCAGCCAGACCGCGGCGAGCGTGGTCAACAGCGCCACATCGCAGAAATACAGGAAGTTGGTCGGGCCATAGGCCATCAGATAGGTCGGCACCAGCACCGCGCAGAACGCGCTATACGCAAGCTTGAACCACAGCGGAATGCCTGGCTTCGCGGCCTCGTCCATCGATCCCCTGCCCCTGCAATATCATTGTGTTCGCAATCGCGCGGAGATTGTGGGGAGATGAGCCGGCGCGTCAATCAGAGCGCCAGCGATGTTCGTCCTCAGCGTTAACGAGAGTTTGCGCCCTCTCACGCCGCATTCCGGATCGCTTCTTCGGTCACAGGCCTATCAGCCTCGTCATTGCGAGCGAAGCGAAGCAATCCAGAGTCCTCGCGCGGCCCTGGATTGCTTCGCTTCGCTCGCAATGACGGCAGAGAGATTGGTGGGGAAAGCGGCGTCGCCAGGCAACACGTGCCCACCATCCTGTTCCAGGCATGACTGATAGAAGTTGCAATGAAGCGGCGGGGCGAGCCGCGGCCCGCCGGGAGCGCTCTGCGCACCCGGCACCTCTCCGTTGAAGCGCTTGCGCAGCCGTGCGAGACTGAGCTGCACCGTCCATCTGCAAGGCAAGGAGCGGAACAATGGTGCAAGTGTTTGCCGGCCCTGCTGTGGCGTGGGTGACGTTCTTCGGCGCCCTGATGCTGATCGTCCTCGGCGTCGGCATCTACTGGCTGTTCAACAAGCGGGCCAGGCTGAGAGACATCGAGATCCTCCGCGAGAAGCTCGGCAAGATGACGGCGATGGATCCTGAATACGGAGCCGTAAGAGCGCTGTACACATCGATGGTGATCGACGCCCATCGCTGGCACTTCTATCATTCGGATGCAGCATCGGGAGATCACGGCAGCAGTCATCATTCGAGCATTGATGATGCTGGCTCGGGCGGCCACGGCGATCAATGATCATTGGACTACGTAGGGCAGGCAAAGCGAGCGCCGCCGGCGATCGCGCGCCCACCATACTGGCACAGCTGAGCGCACCGCTGTGAGATGCAGTGCCCTCGCCCCTTGTGGGAGAGGGCATCGCCGGCTGATCCGCGTACTCGGTTGGGTGAGGGGTATCTCTCCGCGATCGCCGCTTGTGGAGACATACCCCTCACCCAACCGAGTACGCTGCGGCATCCTACATGCCCTCTCCCGCAAGGGGAGAGGGCGCAGTCATGCGCAGCACTCGCGCTGCGGTCATACGTACAATATCTGCTAGGAGTTACTCACTCCAGCGCGCCGATCGCGAATACGTCCGCGCGCTCGATGATCAGGTCGCGGAACAGGCGCGCCCGGTGGGACATCCATTGCGGGTCGGGATAGACGACGTGGAGCGGCAGCGAGGGCACGTCGTAGTCGGGCAGCAGGTGGACCAGCTTGCCGGAGGCGATGTGCTGAACGGCGCACCAGTCGGGCAGTACGGCGGCGCCGAGACCCTCCAGCGCCGCCAGCGCCATGATGTCGGCGTCGTCGCAGGTGAGCGAGGGCGTGATGCCGACGACGTGGCGGCCGGTTTCGGATTCGAAGCTCCATTCGTTCTTCGGCGACAGCCGCGAATAGGTGACGCAGGGCAGCTGGCGCAGATCGTTGGGCAGCCTGGGGGCGCGGTGTCGCGCCAGCAGCGATGGCGCCGCGACCAGCAGACGCTTGACCGTGCCGACGCGGCGCGCGACCAGCGAACTCGATGAGAGCACGCCGATGCGGATCGCGAGCTCGGTGCCGGTCTCGACGAGATCGACGAACTGCTCGGTGAAGCGGATGTCGAGCCGCACCTCGGGATAGCGGCGGCCATACTCGGCAAAGATGTCGCTGAAGAAATAGCGGCCGAACGAGGTCGGCACCGTCATCCGCAATGTGCCGGAGGGCGCGCCGACGCGCTTCGGCGACGGCACGCCGGCGCTCTCGAACAGGGTGACGATGTCCTTGGCGAGCTTCAGAACCCGGTCGGCATCGGGCGTGGGACGCAGCTTGCGGGTGGTGCGCACGAACAGCCGGCAACCGAACTGCTCCTCCAGCAGCGCGATGCGCTTGGTGATGGCGGGCTGGCCCAGTCCGAGATCGGCGGCCGCCTGGGTGGAGCTGCCGGCCTCCATGACCCGGATGAAGGTCTGCAGCGCGTCGATCCGGTCCATCATTCCTCCCCGGAATGAGTTTTATTCTCGTCATTCCGTATACGTCAGGAGGGGCTCTGGTCTAGCCTCTCAAAAAAATCACAGGGAGGGAGACCCATGGAGAAGTCGATTGGCATCGTCGGCGCCGGCATCGGCGGACTGCATCTGGCGCTCTATCTGCAGAAGCACGGCATCCAGGCCACGGTCCTGACCGACCGCGAGCCCGAGCAGTATGCTGCAACGCGGCTGATGAACACCGTGGCGCATCACGGCATCACGGTGGCGCGCGAGAACGAGCTCGGCGTCAACCATTGGGACGATCCCAATGTCGTTTATCACCACCACGATCACTTCTTCAATTTCCCGGGCAGTCCCCTGCTCTTCCGCGGCGCGTTCAAGCAGCCGAGCCGCGCTGTCGACTACCGGATCTACCTGCCTGCGCTGATGAAGGACTTTGAGGATCGCGGCGGCACCATCGAGTACGCCAGCATCCAGGACGACGACATCGCGGCGCTGGTGGCGCGCTTCGACCTGCTGGTGGTGTCGACCGGCAAGGGCGCGCTCGGGCGGATGTTCAATCACCGGCCGGAGCTGTCGCCCTACAACCAGCCGCAGCGCCTGCTCTGCGTCGGCCTCTATGACGGCGTCGATCATGGCAGCCCTGACGGGGACGATCCGCGCGGCGTGACGCTGTCGGTCTCGCCGGGACATGGCGAGATGATCGTGATCCCGACGCTCACCTTCGGCGGCATGAAGACGGCGCTGCTGATGGAGAATATTCCCGGCGGCGACATGGCCGAGCTGGTGTCGCTCAACTACGACGCCGATCCCGCAGGCTTCCGGCAGACCATGCTCGACAAGCTCGAGAAGCATCATCCGCACACCTACAACAAGATCGATACGCACCGCTTCGATCTGCAGCCGCTGGACCTCTTGCAGGGCGCCGTGGTGCCGACGGTGCGGCGCTCCTCGGTGAGCTTCGACGACGGCAAGCTCGCCATCGCGCTCGGCGACGTGCATTCGGTGGTCGACCCGATGATGGGCCAGGGCGCCAACATGGCGTCCTATGCGGCGTTCGAGCTCGGCAAGGCGATCGTCGACGCCGTCGCGTTCGACGACCGCTTCGTCGAGACGGTCGATCGCGCGCGCGAGAACCGGGTGATCGCGGCGGCGCGCTGGACCAATCTGATGCTGCAGCCGCCGTCGGAGGCGATGGGCCGGCTGATTGTTACGATGGCGCAGAACCGCGCGCTCTGCGACGAGTTCACCGACAATTTCAACTATCCGGAGCGGCAATGGGACCGCCTCGCCAGCGACCGGCGCATCCATGCCTGGATCGACGAGCGCACGCCGCTTGCGGCGTGAGGCGTGACGATACGGAGGAGTTCATGAGCCATCATCCGGACCCCGCGAGCTTTCGCGCGGCAGCCTCGCGGTTCTCCACCGGCGTCACCGTGGTGACGAGCAGTGACGCCGAGGGCGCTCCGGTCGGCATGACGGCCAACAGCTTCACCACGGTTTCGATGCAGCCGCCGACGGTGCTGGTCTCGCTGAAGCGAGGCCGCACCTGGCACGCGGTCACCGCGACGCGCCGCTACGCGGTCAACGTGCTCGCGGCTGACGATGTCGCGATCGGCAGGCACTTTGCCGGGGCGCCGCTGGCGCAGGGCGCGCCCGCGTTGGAGGCACGCGACGGTTTCTTCCTGTTGCCGCAGGCGATCGCGCAATTCGGCTGCGAGGTGGTGAGTTCAGTCGAGATTGCCGACCACACGCTGTTCATCGGCGAGGTCCGCTGGTGCCGGCATCGCGACGGCCTGCCGCTGGCGTTCTATGCCAGCCGGTTTCGCAATGGTTTGGGTGCGGAGATATCGCCGGGCGACGCGCTGGCGTATCCGGCGGAGGGATGGAGTATTTGATCCCGTGCTTGCGAAGAGGCACTTCCCGCGCGTCTGGGCTTTCATTGGTGCAGCTAGCGCGATGCGAGATACAGCGCCCTCGCCCCCAGGCGAAGCGAAGCTTCGCTCGGGTGGGAGAGGGCGCATCAACTGGCACCGCGATCAAGTCTGCGCCGCGATGGCGGATACGAGGTCGCGACACACCGCCAAAAAACCCGATGCGGTTCGCCGGGACGACTTAGTGAGCCAAACATCGTCACATTGAAGACTGCGGGTCCGGCACAGTCGTGAGGCTCAACCGCCGATCGGTCCGGGGTCGACGCCCCCCGTTGTGGCGGCTCCAGGATGACCGGAGCGCGGCCACGTGACGATCGAACCCCAATTTACTGCCGGGCCCGCATCGCCGTCAAATGGATCGACGCCGCACGTGCGGCGCCTCCACAGCAGCTACCGGCGCTCGTTGAGCATCGGGAAGCCGCGCTGGTGCCAGACCGGATAGGCCGCCGGCGTGTCGCTGGCGTCGTCGAGCGCGGCTACCTGCTCCGCCGTGAGGTTCCAGCCGACGGCGCCGATGTTTTCAACCAGTTGGCGCTCGTCGCGGGCGCCGACGATGATGGTCGATACGGTCGGACGCTGCAGCAGCCAGTTCAAGGCCACCTGCGGAATGGTCTTGCCGGTCTCCTTGGCGACGCCGTCGAGCGCGTCGACGACGCGATACAGCCGCTCCTCCTCGAAATGCGGGCCGGTGCCGGCGATGTCGTGGGCGCGGGTGCCGGGCTTGGCGGGTTGGCCCCGGCGGATCTTGCCGGTGAGCTTGCCCCAGCCGAGCGGGCTCCAGATGACGGCACCGACGCCCTGGTCGCGGCCGAGCGGCATCAGCTCCCATTCATAGTCGCGATTGAGCAGCGAGTAATAAGCCTGGTGCGCGACGTAGCGGGGGTACCCATGGCGATCGGATGCGCTGAGCGACTTCATCAGGTGCCAGCCTGAAAAGTTCGAGCAGCCGATGTAGCGGATCTTGCCGTCACGGACGAGCTGGTCGAGCGTCGCCAGCGTCTCCTCGACCGGCGTGTTGTAGTCCTGGCCGTGCAGTTGATAGAGATCGATGTGATCAACCCCGAGCCGCTTGAGCGAGCCGTCGACGGCCTCGATGAGGTGCTGGCGCGACGAGCCGTAGTCGTTGGGACCGTCGCCCTTCGGGAACGTGCCCTTGGTCGAAATCAACAGGCGGTTGCGCTTGCCCTTGATGGCTTGGCCGAGGATGGTCTCGGCGAGGCCGCTCGAATAGACGTCGGCGCTGTCGAACATCGACAGGCCATGGTCGAGGCAGACGTCGATCAGCCGCGTGGCTCCGTCAGCGTCGGTGGCCCCCCAGGCCTTGAAGAAGTCATTGCCGCCGCCGAAGGTGGCCGTGCCGAAGCTCAGCGCGGGCACCCGCAGGCCGGAATGACCGAGACGTCGATGGTCCATGGTGATCTCCCTGTGTCTCGTGGTCTCCTTGGACCAGCACCGCGACGGCAAAATGAATACGCCGAGCTGCGGCCGGCTGCCATGGTGGACCGCGCATGGCCTTGTTGCACGGGCCTGTGATTCCGACGGCCAACCGCCTTGACCCGGGGCGCTGCGGCTTGATCTAACCGGGCCGTCTCTCCCAGAGGTCCTGGAACTTAGCCCATGCGCATCGCCACCTGGAACGTCAATTCGGTCCGGCAACGGATCGAGCACCTCGTGACCTGGCTCAAGGAGTGCTCTCCGGATATCGTCTGCCTGCAGGAGATCAAGTGCACGGACGACGCGTTCCCCAGGCTGGAGATCGAGGCGCTCGGCTACAACGTGGTGACGCATGGCCAGAAGACCTTCAACGGCGTCGCGCTGCTATCGAAGCTGCCGTTCGATGAGACCAAGTCGGGCCTCGACGGCGACGCCGAGGACGTCCATGCACGCTTCCTGGAAGGCGTGGTCAGCCTCAAGAGCGGCGTCGTCCGCATCGCCTGCCTCTATCTGCCCAACGGCAATCCGGCCAACACCGAGAAATATCCCTACAAGCTCAAATGGATGTCGCGGCTTCGTGACTATGCGCGTGAACGGCTGAAGACCGAGGAGCCGCTGATCCTCGCCGGCGACTTCAACGTGATCCCGGCCGCCGCCGACGTCTCCAATCCCGAGGCCTGGGTCGACGACGCGCTGTTCCGCCCGGAGACGCGCGAGAGTTTCCAGTCGCTGCTCGGCCTTGGGCTGACCGACGCGCTGCGCGCCGTGACCGATGCGCCGGGACAGTACACGTTCTGGGACTATCAGGCCGGCGCCTGGCAGAAGAACATGGGCATCCGCATCGATCACCTCCTGTTGTCCCCGCAGGCCAGCGACCGGCTGGTCGAGGTGGGCATCGACAGCTATGTCAGGGCCTGGGAGAAGCCCTCGGATCACGTCCCGGTATGGGCCGATTTCGATCTCGAGACGGCGTAGACGTTCCAAGGACGGTTCCTGTGACGGGTTACACACGGCGGCAATTGTTTCCGCTCGCACTCGTGCCTCTGCTGCTGAAGCCAGCGCTGGCTGCCGATCTGCAGGCCACGCTTGCCGGCATCGAGACCGACAGCGGCGGACGGCTCGGCGTCGCGTTGCTCGACACCGCAAGTGGCGCGCTCAGCGGCCACAGGCTCGACGAGCGGTTCCCGATGTGCAGCACCTTCAAGGCGCTGCTCGCGGCCGCCATCCTGACCAAGGTCGATGCCGGCGCCGAGCAGCTCTCGCGCCGGCTTCCGATCGCGCCATCCGACATTCTCTCCTACGCGCCGGTGACCAAGCTGCATGTCGGCTCATCGGGGCTCTCGGTCTGCGAGTTGTGCGAAGCGACGGTGACGCTCAGCGACAACACCGCGGCGAACCTGCTGCTCGCCACGCTCGACGGTCCCGCGGGGCTTACGCGTGCCATCCGCGGCTTCGGTGACGCGATCACCCGGCTCGACCGAATCGAGCCCGCACTGAATGAGAGCGTGCCAGGCGATCCCAGGGACACCACGACGCCCACGGCGATGGCGCAGACCCTGGCGAAGCTCACGACCGGCGACACGCTGTCAGCCGCGTCGCGCGACATCCTGAATGGCTGGCTGATCGGCTGCAAGACCGGCGCGGCCAAGCTGCGCGCCGGCCTGCCGGGTTCGTGGCGCGTCGGCGACAAGACCGGCGCGGGCGACAACGGCAGCAGCAACGATGTCGCGGTGATCTGGCCCGCGGGCCGCGCGCCGGTGATCGTGACGAGCTATCTGACTGAGACCAAAGCCGGCGACGACAGGCGCAACGCCGCTCACGCCGCCGTGGGCCGCGCGGTGGCGGCTGCGCTCGGCGCCTGAGCGGCGCGCGCGCCGAGATCGATCTCGCGAAACACGGCTGCGATCGCGTCGAAGCCGGCGCGCAGCTGGCGCACCTCCCGGGCTGCGAGCCGAACGCCGATGCCGGCGCCATCCGGCAGCAGGCTCGCGGCCGCATAGAGATCATTGATGCGCGCGAGAGCCTCGGCAAGGCGCAGGCGAAGCGCGGCACGGTCATGCGTCTGCGGCAGCATGAGCACGGCTGATCCGAAGGCGCGGCGGCCGTTGAACAGCGCTGTTGCGGGGTTGCGCAGATGCATGCGGTCGATCAGCAGCGGCTCGTGGCCCTGCCGGCGCACCATGAGCGTGGAGTCGAGCTCGCGGAACAAGCGCCCCTGCCCGTCCGGATCATGCATCGTGAACGCATCGGTGACGAGCGCGACAGCATCGGGATCGCAGTCGAGCTCCACCACCTGGCTCAACGCTGCGTCGGGAAACAGGATGCGCGGCTCCGGCCGGTAGTCGAGCGATGCGCCCGCCGCGACGCGGAGAAGCACATGCTCGACGGCCCGCGCCTCCGGCTCGGCGCGATGCACTGACGTCGCGCCCTGGGTAGTCACGCACACGGCCGCGCCCGCATGCAGCCTGAAGCGCTGCGTCAGCCGGTCCTCGCCATGCACGGCGCCGCTGCCGGTCTGCAGGATGACGCTGAGAACATCCGGCCGCGCCGCGTCGGTGTGGAAGCTGCGCGTCAGCACGAACGGCCAGGCGAACAGGCGCCGGTCAATCACGGTGCGGCCGCCACGGCGAACGAACGACAGATCGAGCCGCGGCTTCTCTGGTTCTGAAACGCTCACGAGCGGAACAGCACCTCGCGCTCGAGCAGATCGACGATCGCGTCAATGCCCTCGCCGCGCCGGCAATTGGTCAGGAGCACCGGCCGGCCGCCGCGCACCTCGGTGGCCTCGTGCTGCATGCGGGCGAGATCGACGCCGACATAAGGGGCGAGGTCGACCTTGTTGATGACCAAGAGATCGGCGCGGATCACGCCGGGACCACGCTTGCGCGGGATGTCGTCGCCGCCGGCGACGTCGATCACGAACATCCAGAAATCGGTGAGGTCGCGCGAGAAGGTCGAGGCGAGATTGTCGCCGCCGCTCTCCAGGAGGATCAGCTCGACGCCGGGAAACCGCCGCTCCAATTCGTCGGCGGCCTCGATGTTGAGCGTCGGGTCCTCGCGGATCACGGTGTGCGGACAGGCGCCCGCCTCCACCGCCGACACCCGCTCGGGGTCGATCAGGCCCGAGCGGCGCACGCGCTCGGCGTCTTCAGCCGTGACGAGATCATTGGTGATGACGGCAATGTCGATGCCGCGCGCCTGCAGCGCCGGGATCAATTGCTCGACCAGCGCGGTCTTTCCTGAGCCGACGGGCCCGCCGATGCCGACGCGCGCGGCGGTCATCGGGGCGTCAGCGCGGGTGAGAGCGAGACGGCTCATCGCAGCATGAATCTCCGGGCAAGCGGCACGGATATGGCCGGCGGACACATCAGCAGCTTGCCGTCGGCGCGCACCTCGAAAGTCTGCGGATCGACCTCGACATGCGGCATCGCGGCGTTGCGGATCATGTCGGTCTTGCGCAGGCGGCGCACGTTCGTGATCTGCACGGTCTCGCGGCCAAGCCCGAGACTCTCGCGGACGCCGGCATCGACCGCGAGCTTGGACATGAAGTTGACGCCGAGCCGCTGTGGCGCCGCGCCCAGCGCGCCCCACATCCGCTTCTGGATCATCGGTTCGGACAGCCCGAGGCTGCCATTGCCGTCCCCCATCGCGGCCCACACCGGAAAGCCGTTCTTGATCACCATGTACGGCTTCAGACCGAACGAGGCGCGCGGCCACAGCACGAGGTCTGCCATCTTGCCGACCTCGATCGAGCCGACGACATGATCGATGCCGACCGCGATCGCCGGATTGATCGTGAGCTTGGCGACATAGCGCTTGATGCGCTCATTGTCGGCGCGAACAGTCGTCTCCTCCGGCAGCCGGCCGATGCGGTCCTTCATCACGCTGGCGAGCTGCCAGCATTTGGCGACGTTCTCGGCGAGGCGGCCCATGCCCTGCGTGTCCGTGCCGAAGATCGAGATCGCGCCCATGTCGTGCAGGAAATCCTCCGCCGCCATCGACTGCGCACGCACCCGTGCCTCGCCGAACATGACATCCTCGGGCGAATTGTAGTTGAGCTGATGACAGATCATCGTCATCGGCACGCCCTCCTCCATGCCATAGGAGGTGTAGGGATTGGTCGGATTGGTCGAGGACGGAATGACGTTGGGCCAGGACACGACCTTGAGCAGGTCGGGCGCATGGCCGCCGCCGGCGCCCTCGACGTGGTACATGTGGATGGTGCGGCCATCGACCGCAGCCATCGTGTCCTCGCAGAAGCCGTATTCGTTGATCGAGTCGGTGTGCAGATGCACCGCGAAATCGTTGCGGTCGGCCGCGATCAGGGTCTTGTCGATCACGTCGGGCGACGCGCCGAAATCCTCGTGGATCTTGACCGACATGCCGCCCGCGGCGACCGCCTCCTCGACGGCTCCAGGATCGGAGCCGCCGCGCCCGAACAGCGCGTAGTTCAGCGGCGAGAACTCGATCGACTTGAGGAAGTGGCCGAAGTTCGGCCCAGAGCCTGAACCGACGTCGAACACCGGCCCCGAGCCATTGCCGACCATCGTCGTGGTGCCGCCGGCGAGCGCATGATCGGACTGCTCCGGCGAAATCAGATGTGCGTGGCTCTCGATCGCGCCGGCGGTGACGATGAACGGACCGCCGGCGATCGGCGCGGTGGTGTGGCCGACCACCATGTCCGGATGCACATCCGGCATGATGTCGGGATTGCCCGCCTTGCCGATACCGACGATACGGCCGTCGCGGATGCCGATGTCGGCCTTCACGATGCCGATGACGGCGTCGACGATTGTCGCGTTCTTGACGACGACGTCCAGGGCCTTGTGCCGCGATGTCCGGTGCGCGGCGACGGCTTCGCCGTCGCGGATGTTCTTGCCGGCACCGACCAGCAGCTCATGGCCGTAGGTGGTGTAGTCGTGCTCGATCTCGGCGAGCAGACTGGTGTCGGCGAGCCGGATCAGATCGCCCTTGGTGGGGCCGTAGAGCTCGGCATAGGCTTGGCGGGTGAGCGTTGCCATGGCTCAGGCTCCGAGATAGCCGCGCGACTGCGCGAGCTTGAGCGCGGCGTCGCGCGCGCCGGGCGCATCGAGCGGGCCGTTGACCAGTCCGGCCTGGCCGCGCACGATGCGGTCGCCGGTGATCGGCACGAGGCGAACTGATTTGAAGACACCGGGCTCGAAGCGCACGCCGAGTCCCGCGGGCCGGTCGATCTTCATGCCCCAGGCGGCGGCGCGGTCGAAGCGCAGCGCGCGATTGACCTCGAAGAAGTGGGTGTGGCTGCGCACCTGGATGTCGCGGTCTCCGGTGTTGACGACGTCGATGGTGACGGCCGGCAGCTCGGTGAACATCGCGATGTCGTCGCCGCCCGCGATGATCTCCCCGGGTACGATGGCCTCGGCGCCCGCGCCCTCCGCCGGCTGAATCGGCTCGAACAGCGCCATCACCTTGGTGCCCTCGGCGAACATCAGCTCGACATAGAGCATCGGGATCATCTGGGCGACACCGGGCTCGACATCATCGGTCGTGAGCAGCCGTCCCGCCATGTCGCGGATCTCGGCATAGGGCAGATTGCGGCGCGCGGCGGTCATCACCTCGTCGGTGATGTAGGCGACCGCCTCGGGATGGCTCAGCTTGATGCCCAGCGAGCGGTTGCGCCGCGCCATCTGCGCGGCGTTGAAGATGACGAGACGATCCAGCTCCGTGGGCGACAGATTCATCATGGCCAGGGCACCTCAGGTCGTGAACATGCGCACGTGCCGCAACGGCCCGCGCGACACGGCGATATCGATGAAGGGCGTGAAGCTCGACGGTAGCGCGTCGTCGTCAGGTGTTTCGGCGAGCAGATCGGCGAGGAACGCGCGGGCGCGGGCGAGGCTCTGCTGGGATTCGATATGGCCGATCAGGCCGAGCCGCACCGCGGCGCTGACGAGGCCAGTGATCAAGGTCCAGCCTGAGACGAGCTCGGCGGCATCTACCGTCAAGCCAGCGTCACGGCCGGTGATGGCCTGCACCACGGCGAGATGGCCAAGCCTCGCATCAGCCGAGACGCGTGCGCGGTACGACACGGAGAGCGGGCCTGCGAGCTTGACCCAGACGCCGAGCAGCGCCCTGCCCGCGCGTCGCGAACCCTCGCGCATCTCGGCGGACGGCGTGGTGGCCTCCGCGAGGCGGTCAACGGCTGCGATCGCGTCGCTGTCGCTCGCGTGCCAAGCGCGACGCAGGAGAATGCGATCCATGCTGGCCCAGCGCTGCGCAAGATGGTCTGCGATGACACCGTCGAGATCGCTGCGATCGGACAGCAGCCCATCGGCCGCAAGGCCCTCGATGCCCCAGGAAAACGCGAAGCCGCCGGCGGGAAAGGCGCTGTCGCCGAGCTGCAGCAGCGCGAGCGCCTCGCCGCGGTCAAACATGGTCGCGCTCCACCACCTCGCCGGCCTCGAGCAGCGGCTGGATGCGGGCGCGATAGCTGCCGAGCGGCGCGTCGAGCAGCACGACCAGGTGATCGCCCTCGAAGCGGACGCGCCAATGCAAATTGCCGGCATGCCAGCCGAGCTTGAGCGCGCTCGCTTCGTCACGCGCCTTCAGGCGCAGCACCTGCTGCTTGCCGAAGCGGGCGATGATCGCGCGGTCGGTGTCGAGATGCAGCAGCGCGCCGTCGATGAGTTCCTCGTCGCGGTCGAGGCTGACCGCACAGTCGGTGCCGCGATCGGTGGTCAGGCGGAAGCGCTTGCGCCCCGCATCCTCCGGCGGCACGAACAACAGCTCGATGCCGCCGCGATGCTCCAGCGTGTGGAGTTGCCGCGCATAGATCTTGTCGTCGGCGCGTCCCATGATGCCGTGCAGACGGAGCATCGGCGGTGGTCCTCTGTTTGTTGTGGTCTTC
>NZ_CAFI01000480.1 GCF_000239775.1 Bradyrhizobium sp. ORS 375 | reverse complement strand
ACGGCGTCGAGATTCATCTGCTTCTGCTTGAGCAGCGCATCCAGCGCCTCGGCCTGCGGCACTGTGCGCGGGAAGCCGTCCAGGATGAAGCCGTTGGCGGCGTCGGGCTGCTCGATCCGGTCGGCAATGATGCCGACGACGACCTCGTCCGGCACCAGGCCGCCGGCCGCCATGATGTCCTTGGCCTTCAGCCCGATCGGCGTCTGCGCCGCCACCGCGGCGCGCAGCATGTCGCCGGTCGAGAGCTGAACGATGCCGTGCTGCTGAACCAGGCGCTGCGCCTGCGTGCCCTTGCCCGATCCGGGCGGTCCCAAGAGAATGAGTCTCATCTAATTTCCGCCCCCCGGCACACGGTGAGCGATCCTCCCGCACACCTTGTTCTTGGCTTTTTGGTTCCCGGGCCGCGATCCGCCGCTGTCAGCGGCGGCGACCCCGCAGCTTCGACTTCCTGATCAGCCCCTCGTACTGATGGGCGAGCAGATAACCCTGAACCTGCGCCACGGTATCCATCGTAACGCTGACCACGATCAGAAGCGAAGTGCCACCAAAGTAGAACGGGACGGAAGCGTAGGAAATCAGAATTTCCGGGATCAGACACACGATCGCCAGATAGATGGCGCCGAGCACGGTGATCCGGGACAGCACATAATCGATGTATTCCGCAGTGCGCTCACCGGGGCGGATGCCCGGGATGAAGCCGCCATGCTTCTTCAGATTGTCGGCCGTCTCGGTCGGGTTGAACACGATGGCGGTGTAGAAGAAGGCGAAGAACAGGATCAGCGCCAGATAGAGCACCAGGAACAGCGGCCGGCCGTGGCCGAGCTGGGTGGTGATCCACTGGAACCACTCGGGCCCCTTACCGGCGTTGAAGTTGGCGACCGTGGTCGGCAGCAGCAGCAGCGACGAGGCGAAGATCGGCGGAATCACGCCGGAGGTGTTCAGCTTCAGCGGCAGATGCGAGGACTGGCCCTCGAACATCTTGTTGCCGACCTGGCGCTTCGGATACTGGATCAGCAGCCGGCGCTGGGCGCGCTCCATGAACACGATGAAGGCGATCACGGCGACCGCCATGATGATGACGATCAGGATCAGACCGGTCGACAGCGCGCCCTGGCGGCCGAGTTCGAGCATGTTGGCGAGCGCCGACGGCAGCTCAGCGACGATGCCGGACAGGATGATCAGCGAGATGCCGTTGCCGATGCCGCGCGAGGTGATCTGCTCGCCCAGCCACATCAGGAACATGGTTCCGCCGGTCAGCGTGATCGCGGTCGACAGGCGGAAGAACAGGCCGGGATCGGCCACGACGTTGCCGGCGCCCTCCAGGCCCACGGCGATGCCGTAGGACTGCACGGCGGCCAGGATCACCGTCAGGTAGCGGGTATACTGGTTCAGCATCTTGCGGCCGGCCTCGCCCTCTTTCTTGAGGGCTTCGAGCTGCGGCGAGACCGTGGTCAGGAGCTGGATGATGATCGATGCCGAGATGTACGGCATGATGTTCAGAGCGAAGATCGCCATGCGGTGGATGCCGCCGCCGGCGAACATGTTGAACATGCCGAGGATGCCGCCGGCCTGGGTGCGGAACACCGAATCCCAGATGTTCGGGTCGATGCCGGGCAGCGGAATATAGGTGCCGAGGCGGTAGACCAACAGCGCGCCGAGGGTGAACCAGATGCGCTTCTTCAGCTCATCGGCTTTTGCAAGCGCGCCGAAATTGAGGTTTGCCGCAAGTTGTTCCGCTGCTGAGGCCATATCTAGCTTTCTCCCGCCGCCCGTTCTTGACCGCATCAGCCCCGCGAGGGCTCGCGGGGCTTGGGCAGACGTCGGATATTATCTGGTGCGCAGACGCATTCTGTCCATCGCCCTGCCCCGCCAAGCCTGAGCCTGTGGAGGGGCGATGACGCAGAAGTTACGCCGCTTCGCCTTCGTCCTTGGCCGGAGCCAGGAGCTTGACGGTGCCGCCGGCTTTCTCGACCGCCGCGATCGCCGACTTCGAGGCGCCGTGCACCTCGATGTTGATCTTGGCCTTGAGCTCGCCGCGGCCGAGCAGACGCACGCCGTCCTTGGCGCGGCGCAGGGCGCCGGACTTCACCAGGGATTCGGCATTGATCACACTGCCGGCGTCCAGCTTCTTGGCATCGATCGCCTGCTGGATCCGGTCGAGATTGATCTCGACGAAATCGAGCGCGAAGATGTTGTTGAAGCCGCGCTTCGGCAGACGGCGATGCATCGGCATCTGACCGCCCTCGAAGCCCTTGATGCGCACGCCGGAGCGCGCGGTCTGGCCCTTGCCGCCACGGCCGGACGTCTTGCCCTTGCCGGAGCCGATGCCGCGGCCGACGCGCATGCGCTTCTTGCGCGCGCCGGCGTTGTCGGCGATATCGCTGAGCTTCATCGCCCTTCTCCTTACTTCTCGTCGACGATGCGGACGAGATGATGAACCTTGGTGATCATGCCGCGGACCGCCGGCGTATCCGGCAGCTCGGTCACCCGGCCGATCTTGTTGAGCTTCAACCCGATCAGCGTCTCGCGCTGCGAGTGATGCCGGCGGATCGGGCTGCCGATCTGCTCGATCTTGATCGTCTTGGCGCTAGCCATTGTCCTTAACTCCGAGATGCGCCAGCCGGTGGCGGCGCGCGTTCGTTAGTCGGCGGCTGCCTCGGCATCGCCACCGACGCGGCGGGCCTGCAGGGTCGACACCTTGATGTTGCGGCGGGCAGCGACCGAGCGCGGGCTATCCTGGTGCTTCAGCGCGTTGAAGGTCGCGCGCACCATGTTGTACGGGTTGGACGAGCCGATCGACTTCGCCACCACGTCCTGGATGCCCAGCGTCTCGAACACGGCGCGCATCGGGCCGCCGGCGATGATGCCGGTACCGGCCGGAGCCGCACGCAGATAGACGCGGCCCGCACCGTGACGACCGAAGATGTCGTGGTGCAGGGTGCGGCCCTCGCGCAGCGCGACGCGGGTGAGGTTGCGCTTGGCGGAGTCGGTTGCCTTGCGGATCGCCTCCGGCACTTCGCGCGCCTTGCCGTGGCCGAAACCGACCCGGCCCTTCTGATCGCCGATCACGACGAGCGCCGCAAAGCCGAAGCGCTTACCGCCCTTCACGACCTTCGCGACTCGGTTGATGTGGACGAGCTTGTCGACGAACTCGCTGTCGCGCTCCTCGCGCTCCTTGCGATCGCGACCGCCTCGTTCCCGTTCACCTGCCATGGTGCTATCCAATCTTCTGTGGGGCTCTCGCGCCCAAATCCAATGATGTTAGAAGCTCAGCCCGCTCTCGCGCGCCGCGTCGGCCAGGGCCTTGACGCGCCCGTGATAGAGATAGCCGCCGCGATCGAACACGACTTCCTTGATGCCCGCCTTCACCGCGCGCTCGGCGAGCAGCTTGCCCACCGCCTTCGCCGCATCGATGTCGGCACCGGTGTTGCCGGCCGAACGCATCTCCTTCTCCATCGACGACGCCGAGGCGAGCGTCTCGCCCTTCTGATCGTCGATGACCTGAGCGTAGATGTGCTTCGACGAACGGAACACCGACAGACGGGGCCGGCCGCCGGCGGAGCGGCGCAGCGACAGCCTCACGCGCTGCTTGCGCCGGGCATTCGTAACCTTTGCTCTCGACATGTCCGGCTCCGTTACTTCTTCTTGCCTTCCTTGCGGAAGATGAATTCACCCGCGTACTTCACGCCCTTGCCCTTGTAGGGCTCCGGCGGCCGGTAGGCGCGGATTTCGGCGGCCACCTGGCCGACGCGCTGCGGGTCGATGCCCGTGATCGTGATCTCGGTCGGCTTCGGCACGGCGATCGTGATGCCTTCCGGGATCTGGTAGACGACGTCGTGGCTGTAGCCGAGCGCGAGCTGCAGGTTCTTGCCCTGCATCGCGGCGCGGTAGCCGACGCCGGTGATCTCGAGCTTCTTCTCGAAGCCCTTGGTGACGCCCTCGACCAGGTTGGCGATCTGGGCGCGGGCGGTGCCGTAGAGCGAGCGGGCGCGCTTGGTCTCGGCGCGCGGGGCAACCTTGACCTGGCCGTTCTCGAACTTCACCTCGACGTCGTCATGGACGAGGAACTGAAGCTGACCCTTCGGGCCCTTCATCTTGACGGTCTGACCGTCGACGGTGGCGGTCACACCGGACGGCACCGTCACAGGCTTCTTGCCAATTCGTGACATGGCTCAATCCTTCTTAGAACACCGTGAAGAGAACTTCACCGCCGACATTCGCGTCACGCGCGCTATGGTCGGCCATGATTCCCTTCGGCGTCGACAAAACAGAAATTCCGAGCCCGTTGTTCACGCGCGGCAGGTTCTTCACCGAGGTGTAGACGCGCCGGCCGGGCTTGGAGACCCGCTCGATCTCGCGGATGACGGGCTCGCCGTCGAAATACTTCAGCTCGATCTCGATCTCGCTGCGGCCCGACGGATGCTCCATGGTGGCATAGCCACGGATGTAGCCCTCGGACTTCAGCACCTCGAGCACGCTGGCGCGCATCTTCGAGCCGGGGGTCGTGACCTTCGACTTCGAGCGCATCTGCGCGTTGCGGATGCGGGTGATCAGATCGCTGATGGGATCGTGCGTTGACATGTTCGACCCTCCTTACCAGCTCGACTTCACGAGGCCCGGAACCAGGCCCTTGGAGCCGAGCTCGCGAAGCGCGATGCGGCTCAGCTTGTTCTTGCGGTAGTTCGACCGCGGACGGCCCGTCAGCTCGCACCGGTTGCGGATGCGGGTGGTCGACGAGTTGCGCGGCATTTCGGCCAGCTTCAGGGTCGCGGCGAAGCGCTCCTCCATCGGCTTTTCCTTGTCGGCGATGATCGCCTTCAACCGGGCGCGCTTCGGAGCGGCGTTCTTCGCCATCTTCTTGCGCCGGTTGTTCTTCTCGACTGAACTCTTCTTTGCCATGCTTGGCTCCTGGGTATCCGCGTTTGAGAAGCTAGAAGTCAGCTGCTCACTGCCGGAACGGGAAATTGAATGCGGTCAGAAGGGCACGGGCCTCGTCGTCGGTCGTCGCGGTGGTGCACACCGTGATGTCCATGCCCCAGCTCTCCCCGGCCTTGTCGAAATCGATCTCGGGGAAAATGATGTGCTCCTTGATGCCGAGCGAGTAGTTGCCGCGGCCGTCGAAGCTCTTCGGGTTCAGGCCGCGGAAGTCGCGGACGCGCGGCAGCGCGACGTTGATCAGGCGGTCGATGAACTCGTACATCTTGGCCTTGCGCAGCGTGACCTTGCAGCCGATCGGCTGGTTCTCACGCAGCTTGAAGGTCGCGATGGCGACGCGCGAATAGGTCACGACGGCCTTCTGACCGGCGATCAGCGACAGGTCGGCCGCCGCCGTCTCCGCCTTCTTGCGGTCGTTGACGGCCTCGCCGATGCCCATGTTCAGCACGACCTTGTCGAGCCGCGGCACCTGCATGACGTTGGCGTAGCCGAACTTCTCGGTCAGCGCGCTCTTGATCTTGCGGTCGTATTCCGTGCGGAGGCGCGGGGTGTAAGCGGTCTCAGCCATCGATCTCAACTCCCGAGCTCTTGGCAACGCGGACCTTCTTGCCGTCCGCCTGAATCTTGAATCCGATGCGCGTCGGCTTGCCGTCCTTGCCGACGTAGGCGACGTTGGACAGGTTGATCGGCGCTTCCTTGGTGATGATGCCGCCCTCCTGGTTCTGCGTCTGCTTCTGGTGACGCTTCACCAGGTTGATACCGCGCACCAGCGCCGTGCCGGCGTCCGGACGCACCTCGAACACCTCGCCGGTGCGACCCTTGTCGCGACCGGTCAGGACGATCACCTTGTCGCCCTTGCGGATCTTGGCAGCCATCACAGCACCTCCGGCGCGAGCGAAATGATCTTCATGTGGTTCTTGGCGCGCAGCTCGCGCGGCACCGGCCCGAAGATACGGGTGCCGACCGGCTCGGACTGGTTGTTGATCAGGACGGCGGCGTTGCGGTCGAAGCGGATCACCGAGCCGTCGGCGCGGCGGATGTCCTTGCGGACGCGCACCACGACGGCCTTCATGACGTCGCCCTTCTTCACCTTGCCACGCGGAATGGCTTCCTTGATCGACACCACGATGATGTCGCCGACGGTGGCATAGCGGCGCTTCGAGCCGCCCAGCACCTTGATACACATAACACGGCGTGCGCCGGAATTATCGGCCACGTCGAGGTTGGTCTGCATCTGAATCATTGATGCACCTCGTCCTCTTCATCTGCTGCGCAGGAAAGCTGCGCCTTTTATGATCCCGAAAGCGAAACCGGCCCCTTCGATCAGGGCCGCGTCACGCGCCTCAGGCGGTTTTCTTGTGCTCGCCGCGGACCACGGTCCAGCGCTTGAGCTTGGAGATCGGCTTGCTCTCCTCGATCCAGACCATGTCGCCCGGCTTGAACTCGTTGCTCTCGTCGTGAGCATGGTAGTTCTTCGAGCGGCGGATGGTCTTCTTGTAGATCGGGTGGGTGAAGCGCCGGTCGACGCGCACGACCACGGTCTTGGCCTGCTTGTCGCTGACGACCACGCCCTGGAGGGTCCGTTTCGGCATGTCGAGCCTCTTACTTCGTCTTGGCGCGCTGCTGCGCGGCGATGGTCTTGATACGGGCGATGTCGCGGCGCGCCTCACGCAGGCGGGCGGTGTTCTCGAGCTGCCCGGTGGCGCGCTGGAAGCGCAGGTTGAAGCGCTCCTTCTTCAGATTGACGATCGCATCGTCCATCTGGTCGGGGCTCATCGCGCGAATGTCGGCAATCTTCATCTCGGCCATGACCATTACTCCGCAATGCGTTCGACGAAGCGCGTCTTGATCGGCAGCTTGGCAGCGGCCAGCAGCAGCGCCTCGCGGGCGATCTGGTTGCTGACGCCGTCGATCTCGAACATCACCCGGCCCGGCTTGACGCGAGCCACCCACAATTCCGGCGAACCCTTGCCGGAGCCCATGCGGACTTCGGCCGGCTTCTTCGACACCGGCAGATCCGGGAACACCCGGATCCAGACGCGGCCGGCGCGCTTCATATGACGGGTCAGCGCACGACGGGCGGCCTCGATCTGGCGCGCGGTGACGCGATCCGGCTCCATCGCCTTCAGCCCGAACTGGCCGAAGGCCAGCGTCGCGCCCGACGACGCAACGCCGTGGATACGGCCCTTATGCGCCTTTCGGAACTTGGTCTTCTTTGGTTGCATCATGGCTTTGAGCCCTCAAACCTGTCTGTCGCGGCTGATCGATCAGGCCGCGTCGCGGCGCGAACGCGGCGACGGGCTTTCGCCACCACCCTCGTTCATCCGCTTGTCCTGTGCCATCGGATCGTGCTCGAGGATCTCGCCCTTGAAGATCCAGACCTTCACGCCGCAGGTGCCGAAGGTCGTGAACGCGGTGGCCACACCGTAGTCGATGTCGGCGCGCAGCGTGTGCAGCGGCACCCGGCCCTCGCGATACCACTCCATGCGGGCGATTTCCGCGCCGCCCAGACGGCCCGAGCAGTTGATGCGGATGCCCTCGGCGCCGAGACGCATCGCCGACTGCACGGCGCGCTTCATGGCACGGCGGAACGCGACGCGGCGCTCGAGCTGCTGCGCGATCGATTCGGCGACCAGCGTGGCATCGAGCTCCGGCTTGCGGATCTCGACGATGTTGATGACGACGTCCGACGAAGTGATGTCGGCGACGCGCTTGCGCAGCTTGTCGATGTCGGCGCCCTTCTTGCCGATCACGACGCCCGGACGGGCCGAGTGGATCGTGACGCGGCACTTCTTGTGCGGACGCTCGATCACGATGCGGGCGACGGCCGCCTGCTTGAGCTCCTTGTGCAGGATCTCGCGAATCTTGACGTCTTCATGCAGCAGCTTGCCATACTCGGCCTTGCCGGCGAACCAGCGCGAATCCCAGGTCCGGTTGATGCCGAGACGCAGACCGATCGGATTGATCTTTTGACCCATCGTATTCTCCCAGCGCCCGGTTTAAGCGCTCGCCTCGACCTGACGAACAATGATCGTCAGCTGCGAAAACGGTTTGAAAACTCGGCCCGAACGGCCACGGCCGCGCGGCGAGAAACGCTTCATCACGATTCCCTTGCCGACGAAAGCCTGCGAGACGACGAGATCGTCGACCTCGAGCTCGTGGTTGTTCTCGGCATTGGCGATCGCCGATTCCAGGCACTTCTTGACGTCGACCGCAATCCGCTTGCGCGAGAACTGCAGGTCGGCGAGGGCTGCCGACGCCTTGCGGCCGCGGATCATCTGCGCCACCAGGTTCAGCTTCTGCGGGCTCACCCGAAGCATCCGGGCCACAGCCTTGGCCTCGTTGTCGGGGAGGCTCCGTTCGCGCTTTGGTTTGCTCATCGCTTAATCCTCAAGCCTTCTTGGCTTTCTTATCGCCCGAATGGCCGTGGAAGGTGCGGGTCGGCGAGAACTCGCCGAACTTGTGGCCAACCATTTCCTCGTTGACCGCGACCGGCACGTGCTTCTGGCCGTTGTAGACGCCGAACGTCAGGCCGACGAACTGCGGCAGGATGGTCGAGCGGCGGCTCCAGATCTTGATGACGTCGTGACGGCCGGACGCGCGCGCCGCATCTGCCTTCTTGAGCAGCGACGCCTCGACGAACGGGCCTTTCCAGACTGAACGAACCATGTCCGTCGTTCCTTACTTCTTCCGCTTGTGGCGGCTCAAGAGAATGAATTTGTCGGTCGACTTGTTGGTGCGGGTCTTCTTGCCCTTGGTGGGCTTGCCCCACGGAGTGACCGGGTGACGACCGCCCGAGGTACGGCCTTCGCCGCCGCCGTGCGGATGGTCGATCGGGTTCATCGCGACACCGCGGTTGTGCGGGCGACGGCCCATCCAACGCTTGCGGCCGGCCTTACCGATCGAGGTGTTCATGTGATCCGGATTCGACACCGCACCGATGGTGCCGCGGCAACGGCCATGCACCAGACGCTGCTCGCCCGAGTTCAGGCGGACGATGACGTAGTCCTGGTCGCGGCCGACGATCTGGGCGTAGGTGCCGGCCGAACGCGCGAGCTGGCCGCCCTTCCCGATCTTGACCTCGATGTTGTGCACGATCGTGCCCACCGGCATGTTGCCGAGCGGCATGACGTTGCCCGGCTTCACGTCGACATAGTTGCCGGCGACGATGGTGTCGCCGACTGCCAGGCGCTGCGGCGCCAGGATGTAGGCGAGCTCGCCGTCCTGATACTTGACCAGGGCGATGAAGGCGGTGCGGTTCGGATCATACTCCAGGCGCTCGACGGTCGCGGGAACGTCGACCTTGTCGCGCTTGAAGTCGACCGTGCGGTACGACTGCTTGTGGCCGCCGCCGAGGAAGCGAACCGTGATGCGGCCGGTGTTGTTACGACCGCCGCTCGACAGCTTGCCTTCGGTCAGCGCCTTGACCGGCTTGCCCTTGTACAGGGCCGAACGATCGACCATGACCAGCTGGCGCTGGCCCGGCGTCGTGGGGTTGAATGTCTTCAGTGCCATGGCAGCTCAGCCTTACAGTCCGGTGGTCACGTCGATGCGGTGGCCCTCTTCGAGGGTCACGATCGCGCGCTTGCTGTCCGATTGCGAACCGAAATTGCCGCGAAACACCTTGGTCTTGCCCTTGCGGACGAGCGTGTTCACGCTCTTGACCTTGACGTCGAACAGCTTCTCGATCGCTTCCTTGATCTGCGGCTTGGTCGCCTTGGCGGCCACCTTGAACAGAACCTTGTTCTGCTCGGAGGCAAAGGTCGCCTTCTCGGTCACGACCGGCGCGATGATGATGTCGTAGTGGCGCGGATCGATGGTCTTCATTTGAAGCGCGCCTCCAGCGCATCGATCGCCGCCTTGGTCAGAACGAGCTTCTGCCGGCGGAGAATGTCGTAGACGTTGATGCCCTGGATCGGCAGCACGTCCAGGTTCGGGATGTTGCGGGCCGCAGCGGCAAAGCCGTTGTGCAGCTCGGCACCGTCGATGATCAGCGCGTTGGTCAGGCCGAGACCCGAGAAGTGGCCGATCAGCGCCTTGGTCTTCGCCGCCTCGAGAGTGGCGTTCTCCAAGACGACCAGATCACCGTCCTTGGCCTTGGCCGACAGCGCATGCTTGAGCGCGAGCGCACGGACCTTCTTCGGCAGGTCGGTCGCATGCGAGCGCACGACCGGACCGAATGCGCGGCCGCCGCCACGGAACTGCGGCACGCGGGCCGAGCCGTGACGAGCACCGCCGGTGCCCTTCTGCTTGTACATCTTCTTGCCGGTGCGCCAGATCTCGGCGCGGCCCTTGGCCTTGTGGGTGCCGGCCTGGCGCTTGTTGAGCTGCCACTGGACGCAGCGCTGGATGATGTCGGCGCGCGGCTCCAGACCGAAGATGGCGTCGGACAGCTGGACGGAGCCGGCTTCCTTGCCCTCGAGCGTGGTGACTTTCAGTTCCATTTATGCGCCCTCCTGCACGGCCGGCGCTTCGGCAGCCTGCTCACCCGCGACCTTGAACTTGCCGGGCTTCGGCGCTTCCTTCGGCAGCGGCTTCTTCACGGCGTCGCGCACCGAGATCCAGCCACCCTTGGAGCCGGGCACCGCGCCTTCGACCAGGATCAGGCCGCGCTCGACGTCCGTCTGCACCACACGCAGGTTCAGCGTGGTGATGCGGTCGACACCCATGTGACCGGGCATCTTCTTGTTCTTCCAGGTCTTGCCGGGGTCCTGACGGCCGCCGGTCGAACCGATCGAACGGTGCGAGATCGACACACCGTGCGTGGCGCGCAGACCGCCGAAGTTCCAGCGCTTCATGCCGCCGGCGAAGCCCTTACCGACCGAGGTGCCGGTGACGTCGACGAACTGGCCGACGACGAAGTGATCGGCCTGGATCTCGGCGCCGACCGGGATCAGCGAGTCCTCGCTGACGCGGAATTCGGCGAGCTTGCGCTTCGGCTCGACCTTGGCGACCGCGAACTGGCCGCGCTCCGCCTTCGGCATGTAGACCGTCTTGCGGCTGCCGCTGCCGAGCTGCAGCGCGACATAGCCGTTCTTCTCAGTGGTGCGGTGACCGACCACCTGGCAATTGCCGAGCTTCAGCACGGTCACGGGGATATGCTCGCCGGTCTCCGTAAAGACCCGCGTCATCCCGACCTTTTGTGCGATCACTCCGGAGCGCATCGGCGTGCTTCCTGTTCTTCTCTATGTCCGCGATGGGGCGAACGTGAATCCAAAAACTTAGAGCTTGATCTCGACGTCGACGCCGGCGGCCAGATCGAGCTTCATGAGAGCATCGACGGTCTGCGGGGTCGGATCGACGATGTCGAGGAGACGCTTGTGGGTGCGCATCTCGAACTGCTCGCGGCTCTTCTTGTCGACGTGCGGCGAACGGTTGACGGTGAACTTCTCGATGCGGGTCGGCAGCGGAATGGGTCCGCGAACCTGCGCGCCGGTCCGTTTCGCCGTGTTGACGATCTCGCGCGTCGACGTATCGAGGATACGATGGTCAAACGCCTTGAGACGGATGCGGATATTTTGGCCGTTCATTGCCGTATCTTTCTTTGAGTAGTGAGTGGCGAGTAGCGAACGGCGAATGGATCACCATTCGCCACCCGCCATTCCCTATTCGTGTTGTTACTCGATGATCGAGGCGACGACGCCGGCGCCGACGGTGCGGCCGCCTTCACGGATGGCGAAGCGCAGCTTCTCTTCCATCGCGATCGGCACGATCAGGTGCACTTCCATCGCGATGTTGTCGCCCGGCATCACCATCTCGGTGCCTTCCGGCAGGTGAACGACGCCGGTCACGTCGGTCGTGCGGAAGTAGAACTGCGGACGGTAGTTGGTGAAGAACGGAGTGTGACGGCCGCCCTCTTCCTTGGTGAGGATGTACGCCTCAGCCTTGAACTTGGTGTGCGGCTTGACCGAACCCGGCTTGCAGAGAACCTGGCCGCGCTCGACGTCCTCGCGCTTGGTGCCGCGGAGCAGCGCGCCGATGTTGTCGCCGGCCTGGCCCTGATCGAGCAGCTTGCGGAACATTTCGACGCCGGTGACGGTGGTCTTCTGGGTCGGACGGATGCCGACGATCTCGATTTCCTCACCGACCTTGATGATGCCGCGCTCGACACGGCCGGTCACCACGGTGCCGCGGCCCGAGATCGAGAACACGTCTTCGACCGGCATCAGGAAGGGCTGGTCGATCGGACGCTCCGGCTGCGGAATGTACTCGTCGACATTGCGCATCAGCTCGAGGATGGCGTCGTGGCCGAGCTTCTTGTCCGAATCTTCCAGAGCGGCCAGCGCCGAGCCCTTGATGATCGGGATCTTGTCGCCCGGGAATTCGTACTTCGAGAGCAGCTCGCGAACCTCGAGCTCGACCAGCTCGAGCAGCTCCGGATCGTCGACCATGTCGCACTTGTTCAGGAACACGACCAGCGCCGGAACGCCGACCTGACGGGCGAGCAGGATGTGCTCGCGGGTTTGCGGCATCGGGCCGTCAGCGGCCGACACGACCAGGATCGCGCCGTCCATCTGGGCGGCGCCGGTGATCATGTTCTTCACGTAGTCGGCGTGGCCGGGGCAGTCGACGTGCGCGTAGTGGCGGTTCTTGGTCTCGTACTCGACGTGCGCGGTCGAGATGGTGATGCCGCGGGCCTTCTCTTCCGGCGCCTTGTCGATCTGGTCGTAGGCAGTGAACGTCGCACCGCCCGTCTCGGCCAGGATCTTGGTGATTGCAGCGGTCAGCGAGGTCTTGCCGTGGTCGACGTGACCGATGGTGCCGATGTTGCAGTGGGGCTTGTTACGTTCAAACTTAGCTTTGGCCATTTGACTCTCCGTTCAGTCGCTAACTTGAGCTAACGACAATCAGGCAAACTTCTTCTGGACTTCAGCCGACACGTTGGCCGGCGCTTCAGCGTAGTGCGAGAACTGCATCGTGAAGGTCGCGCGACCCTGGCTCATCGAGCGCAGATTGTTCACGTAACCGAACATGTTCATGAGCGGCACCATCGCGTTGATGACGTTGGCGTTGCCGCGCATGTCCTGGCCCTGGATCTGGCCACGACGCGAGTTCAGGTCGCCGATGACCGAACCGGTGTAGTCTTCCGGGGTCACGACCTCGACCTTCATGATCGGCTCGAGCAGAACCGACTTGCCCTTCTGCAGCGCCTCGCGGAAAGCCGCGCGGGAGGCGATTTCGAAGGCCAGCGCCGACGAGTCGACGTCGTGATACTTGCCGTCGACCAGCGCCACCTTGACGTCGACCACCGGGAAGCCGGCGACCACGCCCGCGCCGAGCACGCTCTCGATGCCCTTTTCGACGCCGGGGATGTATTCCTTCGGAACCGCACCGCCGACGATCTTGGACTCGAACACGTAGCCACCGCCCGGCTCGTTCGGCTCGACCACGAGGCTCACGGCCGCGAACTGGCCGGTGCCGCCGGTCTGCTTCTTGTGGGTGTAGTCCACATTGGCCGGCTTGGTGATGCGCTCACGGAACGCCACCTGCGGCGCGCCGATGTTCGCATCGACCTTGTAGGTGCGCTTCAGGATGTCGACCTTGATGTCGAGATGGAGTTCGCCCATGCCCTTGAGGATGGTCTGGCCCGACTCGTGATCGGTCGACACACGGAAGGACGGATCCTCCGCGGCGAGCTTCGCCAGCGCGACGCCGAGCTTCTCCTGGTCGGCCTTCGACTTCGGCTCGATCGCGATCTCGATGACCGGCTCCGGGAATTCCATCTTTTCCAGGATCACCTGGTTGTTCGGATCGCACAGCGTGTCACCGGTGCGGGCTTCCTTGAGGCCGGCGAGAGCGACGATGTCGCCCGCATAGGCCTCCTTGATGTCCTCGCGGTTGTTCGCATGCATCAGCAGCATGCGGCCGATGCGTTCCTTCTTCTCGCGGGTCGAGTTCACGACGCCGGTGCCCGAGGTCAGGATGCCCGAATAGATGCGGCAGAAAGTGATCGTGCCGACGAACGGGTCGTCCATGATCTTGAACGCGAGCAGCGACAGCGGCTCCTTGTCGTCCGCCTTGCGCACGACCTCGTTGCCCCGGTCATCGGTGCCCTTGATCGCGGGAACGTCGAGCGGCGAGGGCAGATAGTCGACGACCGCGTCGAGCAGCGGCTGCACGCCCTTGTTCTTGAAGGCCGAGCCGCACAGCACCGGATAGAAGGCACCGGTCAGCACCGCCTTGCGGATCAGCTTCTTCAGCGTCGTCTCGTCCGGCTCCTTGCCGTCCAGGAACGCGGTCAGCGCATCGTCATCGAGCTCGACAGCGGCTTCCACCAGCTTCTCGCGATATTCCTTGGCCTGGTCGGCCAGGTCAGCCGGGATCTCGACATGGTCGAACTTCGCGCCGAGCGATTCGTCGTTCCAGACGATCGCCTTCATGGTCACGAGGTCGATGCAGCCCTTGAAGTTGTTCTCGGCGCCGATCGGCAGCTGGATGGCAACCGGCTTCGCGCCCAGGCGGTCGACGATGTCGGCCAGGCACTTGAAGAAGTCGGCACCGGTCTTGTCCATCTTGTTGGCGAAGACGATGCGCGGCACCTTGTACTTGTCGCCCTGGCGCCAGACGGTCTCGGTCTGCGGCTCGACGCCCTGGTTGGAGTCGAGCACGCACACCGCGCCGTCGAGCACGCGGAGCGAACGCTCGACCTCGATGGTGAAGTCGACGTGGCCGGGGGTGTCGATGATGTTCAGGCGCTTGCCGTTCCAGAACGCGGTGGTGGCAGCGGAAGTGATCGTGATGCCACGCTCCTGCTCCTGCTCCATCCAGTCCATCGTCGCGGCACCTTCGTGCACTTCGCCGATCTTGTGGCTCTTGCCGGTGTAATACAGGATGCGCTCGGTCGTCGTCGTCTTACCGGCGTCGATATGCGCCATGATACCGAAGTTACGATAGTCTTCGATGGCGTGTTGGCGGGGCATGGATCTGTTCCCTGATTTCCGTTCGGGCCGCTGTTACCAGCGGTAGTGCGAGAAGGCGCGGTTGGCTTCCGCCATCCGGTGCACGTCTTCACGCTTCTTCACGGCGTTACCCCGGTTGTTCGAGGCATCGAGCAGTTCCGCCGAAAGCCGCTCGGTCATGGTCTTCTCGTTGCGGTCGCGCGCCGCCGAGATCAGCCAGCGAATGCCCAGCGCCTGCCGGCGGGTGGAACGGACTTCGACCGGCACCTGGTACGTCGCACCACCGACGCGGCGCGAGCGCACTTCGATCGTCGGCATGACGTTTTCCAGCGCCTGCTCGAACACCGTCAGCGGGCTCTGCTTGGTCTTGGCCTCGATGATGCCGAACGCGCCGTAGACGATTCCTTCGGCGACCGACTTCTTGCCGGCGTACATCACCGAGTTCATGAACTTGGTGACGATGATGTTCCCGAACTTCGGATCCGGAAGCACTTCACGCTTTTCGGCTGAATGGCGACGCGACATGTGATCTGTTCCCGCTTCTCTCGAACGTCTTACTTCGGACGCTTCGCGCCGTACTTCGAACGACGCTGCTTACGGTTCTTGACGCCCTGGGTATCCAGCACGCCGCGGAGGATGTGGTAGCGCACGCCCGGCAAGTCCTTGACGCGGCCGCCGCGGATCATGACCACCGAGTGCTCCTGCAGGTTATGGCCTTCACCCGGGATGTAGCCGATCACCTCGAAGCCGTTGGTCAGGCGCACCTTGGCGACCTTACGGAGCGCCGAGTTCGGCTTCTTCGGGGTCGTGGTGTAGACGCGCGTGCAAACGCCACGCTTCTGCGGCGACTGCTGCAGCGCCGGCACCTTCTTGCGCGACTTCTGCACTTCGCGCGGATTTGCGATCAGCTGGTTGATCGTCGGCATCTTGGCCTTCACCCTTCTCAACGTTCGCACGGAAGCCACCAGGGATTTCCGCAAATTCTGTTCGAGGTTCCCCGCCTCACCCGGGCCGCATCGCGCGAAAACCCGCGCAAAACGAAATCGCGCCAACCGTTCATCGCTGAACGGAAAGCGCTTGACGCCACAGAGGACCGCGATCACCCTCCCTCCAGCTTGCGCTGAAGGCGGCTACCGAGGTCATGCATCCGAAATTGGTCTCAAGAGAACGAGCTCGAGAGATCTAAAATCGTTCTGGCATTGCCTAGCTATGATCGACAGCGTTTGAGCGGCATTCGTCGAGGTTGGTGCCCATTCTGCCCTGTTGAGGGCGGTCCGGGTGATCCGTACCGACGCTGGCGAAGCTCACCGCCTGTCGTTGAGTGCCGGCCTTTTATAAGCGGTAAATGCCCAAGTCAAGCAAAACGACGCCGCAGGACGCGCAAACCAGCCGTTTCTATGTCGATGCCGGGCTCGCAGAAGCCGCGCTACCCGGTCAAGACCGGCAGAGCTTACCTATTCATTCAAGCTCAGCCGCCAAGCCTCTGACGATGTTGGGAGATTCATGCCGTCGGTTGGCCAAAGCGGTCGCCGGCAGGATGACAGCCTGCCCACCGTCTCGCCGCGAGCGAAATCGCCCGACGGTGGGCACGGCGCCATCGCCAACTCGGGAGCGGAGGGCACGGCGGCGCCTTTGCCCACCTATCGCCTCGCCGATTCTCCGTTCACCCTCCGCAACAGTCTGAAACATGCCGGCTAAGGCTTTGTTCGGGTTTCGGAGCCAAGGATGGCGCTTCGACGAGGCGCTTGATGCCCCATTATACCGACATTGCGATTATTGGCGGCGGGCTGGCCGGCTCGATCACGGCCGGCATGCTCGGACGTGCCGGGATCGCGGCGATTCTGGTCGATCCCCACGAGATTTATCCGCCGGACTTCCGAATCGAGAAGATCTCCGGCGCCGAGCAGATCGGGCGGTTCCGACGCACCGGGACTGCCGACAAGGCGCTGCATCGGGCGACGCTGGCGGCCGAGAACTGGATCGCCCGATTCGGCTATGTGCTCGACCGGGCCCCGGTCCATCAATACGGCATTCTCTACGACGCGCTGGTCGCGGCCGTCCGCGAGGAGATTCCAGATTCTGTCCTGCGAATCGTTGGCAAAGCGGTGGCGATCACGCTGAGCGACGATCGCCAATCGGTCATGCTCTCCAACGGCGAGACGATCTCCGCCCGGCTGGTCGTGCTCGCCAATGGGCTGAACGTCGGCCTGCGGCATCAACTGGGAATCACCCGCACCATCACCAGCCCCGCCCATTCGATCTCGGTCGGTTTCGATCTGGAGCCGGTTGGCCGTCCGGCCTTCCCGTTCCCGGCGATGACCTATTTCCAGGAGCGAGCCAGCGCCCGCGTGCCCTACGTCACCCTGTTCCCGATCGGCGAGCGGATGCGGGCGAACCTGTTCGCCTATCGCGAGGTCGACGATCCCTGGCTGCGATCAATCCGGCACAAGCCGGTCGAGACCCTGGACGCCGCCCTGCCCGGCCTCCGGCGGATCACCGGCGACTATGCCGTCACAGGCGAGGTCAAGGTCCGGCCGGCCGACCTCGTCGTCAACAGCGGCACCCGCATGCCCGGCGTGGTGCTGGTCGGCGATGCCTTCTGCACCACCTGCCCGGTCACCGGTACCGGGTCCGACAAGCTGTTCACGGATGTCGAGCGCCTCTGCAACGTCCACATCCCCCGCTGGCTGGCGACCGACGGCATGAGCGAAGGCAAGATCGCCGCGTTCTACGACGATCCGCTGAAGACCGCCTGCGATGCGTGGTCGCTCGACAAGGCCTGGCGCTTCCGCGAGGTCTCGACCGGCACCGGGCCGTATTGGCTGGCGCAGCGCTGGGCGAGATTCGCGTTCTCGCTTGGCCGCGGGCTACGGCACCGGATCGCCAGCAGGGAGACGAACTCTCGAAGCCCGGATGAGCGCAGCGACATCCGGGGTCTCACGCAAGGCTCATGAGACCCTGCATATTGCTGCGCCCGTGCGGGCTACGGGTCACTCCTCCTCGTCGTCCTCGTCCTCATCAAGGTCGTCGTCCTCGTCGTCATCATCATCATCGCTGGCGGCGGCCTGATCCTGCCGGCTCGGCTGGTGGCCCTGGTCGTCCCAGAGCTTGCGGTAGGTGCCGTTCTTGGCCAGCAGCTCGGCGTGGCTGCCGCGCTCGATGGCGCGGCCACCGGAGATGACGATGATCTCGTCCATCTCGACCACTGACGTGAGCCGGTGGGTCGACCAGATCATGGTGCGGCCCTCGGAGACCTTCAGCAGCGTGCGGTTGATCGCGGCTTCGGTGGTCTGGTCGAGCGCCGAGGTGGCCTCGTCGAGCAGCAGCACGGAGGGATTGCGGATGATGGCGCGCGCGATCGCGATGCGCTGGCGCTGGCCGCCGGACAGCGTGTCGCCGCGCTCGCCGACCGGGGTGTCGTATTTCTGCGGCAGGCTCATGATGTAGCGGTGGATTTCGGCCTTCCTGGCCGCCTCCTCCACCTCCTCGTCGGTCGCCCCCTCCTTACCGAGCCGGATGTTCTCGCGCAGCGACATGTTGAACAGCATGTTCTCCTGGAACACCACCGCCATGCTGCCGCGGAGCGAATCGCGGGTCACCTTGCGGATGTCGACGCCGTCGATCGTCACGCGCCCCTCGTCGGGCACGTAGAGCCGCAGGATCAGGTTGAGCAGCGTGCTCTTGCCGGAGCCGGAGGGACCGACGATCGCGATGCGCTTGCCGACATCGAGCTTGAGGCTGAGATTGTCCAGCACCGGGGTCTGGCTGCCCTCGTATTGGAAGCTGACACGCTCGAAGGTGATGTCGTGGCTGATGCGCGGCAGGTCCGGCGCGCCCGGCCGGTCGGCGCCGCGCGTCGGCTCGTCCAGGAGCTCCTGCATGTGCCGGATCGCCGCCGCCGAGGAGATCGACACCGGGACGAAGTGCATGACATGGGCGATGTTGTACGACACCTCCCAGAACGCGCTCTCGAAGGTGACGAAGGTGCCGACCGTGATCTGGCCCTTGGTCGCGAGATAGGCGCCGATGGCCAGCACGACCAGGTGCAGCAGCAGCACCGCGATGGTCACGGTGCGCTCGACCATGGTCGAGAGGAACATTGCATCGGCCATCTTGCGCCGCGCCGCGTCGTTGCGGAACGAGAACCAGCCGAACACCTTGCGGTGCAGGCTGAACGCCTTGATCACCGCCTGCGCCGCGATGTTCTCCTGGATCACGCCGAGCAGCGTGGCCTCGTTGAGCTTCTGCTCGTAATTGGCCTGCACCGCCTTGGGCGTCAGGATGCGCGGGCCGATCAGGGTGATCGGGAATACCAGGAGCGCAATCGCGGCGAGCTGCCAGTTGAGGAACAGCATCAGGATGATGCCGGCGATGAGCTCGAGCAGCGGTAGCGCGGCGCTGTTGGCGAAGGTCTTCACCACGCCCTCGAACGCCGACATGTCGACCGAGAAGCGCGACAGGATCTCGCCGCGCTTGGTGCGCTGGAAATACGCCGCGGGCAGGTTCTGCACATGGTCGAACAGGCGCGTGCGCACGTCGGAGATGATGCAGGCCGCGAGCCGCGCATCCCAGCGCTCGTACAGCACGGCGACGATCGAGGTGAAGATGCCGGCGACGGCGAGCACGCCGAGGATGCGGTAGAGCGCCTCGAAATCCTCCTCGCCGAGCGCGTCGTCGATCAGGAACTTGAGGCTGAGCGGCATGATGACGTTGAACAGCGTCTCGATCAGCACGCCGATCGACACGAAGGCCAGCATCTTCTTGTATTTGCCGAGCAGCGGCGAAACGAAGCCGTAGATCGTCGCCAGCGCGCCGGCGGCCTCGCGGGCCGTATAGACGACGAGGTCCTCGTCGTCGTCATCATCGTCAAGATCGAGATCGGCCTCGTCGCCGTCCTCGTCTTCATCCTCCTCGTCGATCAACGGCGTCTTGTCGCTCGCGGGCGGCTTCGCCGTTCCAGGTTTCGGAACCGGAGGGCTGGCTGCGGCTCCCCGCTTGTCCAGATCATCAGCAGGATCGCCTGCCGATCTGGATTTGGGATTTCCCGGCACTGAAGATTTGGGCGACATTCAACGAACCGATCCTGCACGGCCGAGATGACCGTAACGGATGAAAGCGGTTCGGCTTTATCATCTGGGATAGCCGGCCGCCAGCATTCTCGCGACACGGCGCCGCACCCATGTCGGCCAGGGCCTGCTCTGTCGCACCATCAGCGCAGCCGGTGAATGAATCGTTCAGCCGGCGCGCCACAACAGGAGCGCGCCATTGCCCGGAGTTCAGTCCTCGTCGTCCTCGACCTTGTCGAAGAACGAGTAGCGCAGGCTGTCGGCGTCGGCATACCACTGGCCGGGACCCTTGTTGGCGGCCAGGGTCGCCGCCCACACCTCGTCGGTGCAGTCGCGGCGATGCATCGCCAGATCGAAACCGTTGCCGAAGAACAGCTCGGACCATTCCCACCAGGTGCCGAGCTTCTTCACCCCGCGCAGGAGGTCGTAGCGATCGACCAGCGCCGGCGCCATGTCCGAGGTGATCGAGCCGAACACCAGCCCGGTCTTGACCACGCGGTTGAGCTCGCGAATCGCGCGCGCGACCTGCTTGTCGCCGAGATGGCACAGGCTGGTCTCGAACACGAAGTCGAACTCGCCGGACTTGAACGGCAGGTCGGCGATCGAGCCGAGCTTGTTGTACTTCTTCAGCGCCTTCGGCGTCTTGCCGTGGATGTAGCGATTGTTCTCGATACCCCAGGCATCGATGCCGCGCTCGCGAAGCGCACCGACCAGTTCGCCACTCGCGGAGCCGGCCACCAGCAGCTTGTAGCCTTTGCCCTTGCCCCTGTTCCAGACGATCTTGATCAGACCGAGCAGATAGTCCGGATCGGTGAAGTGCGACCAGGCTTCGCTGTACGGCCCCTGCCCGCGATAATCGTCGAAATAGTCGCGGTCGATCTTGTCGGACAGCGGCTTCTCCGCCTGCGACTTGACGCGGCGCAGCCGCATCATCTCGGTGAGGATGATGTCGGTCGCGGCATCCGACGAATCGAGCAGGCCGTTGAGCGTCGAATCGAACAGATAGTCGCCGACGACCACGATCCCCGGATGCTCCTTCGGCTCGGGGCGATGATTGGTCATGACGTCGCGCACCGGCAGGCCGCCCGGCAGCGCATTCACCGACGACAGCCAGCGGTGGATCTTGCCTTCCATGAAATGCGCCCTGGAATCGCCGAGCGCCGCCGGCAGCGACTTCAGCGCGGCATCGATCAGCTCCTGGTCGGACAAATTGGCGAAGGCCAGCGCGTCGGAACCCGCGATCAGCCAGTTCAGCACGCCGTGCTTGCCGACGTCGTGGCGCGAGCCCTCGTTGTAGATGCAGCAGCCGCCGAACGCTTCCGACATGAACCAGGAGCCCGGGATCTTGTCGCCCCAGAACGGGGAATCGAACAGGATCGACACACGCAGATAGTGCGCGGGCCGGTCGAAATAGGCGACGTGCTTGACCATCGACTGGCGCAGCTTTTCGCCGTCCCAGCCGACCGTCGACAGCCAGGAATGCGGCAGGCAGACCAGCACGAGATCGAACTCGCGCGTCTCCGGGCCCTTGCCGTTCATCATGTTGAGCCGGTAGCGGCCCTGCTCGGTCTTGCCGATGCGCAGCACACGGTGATTGAGCTGGATGTCGGCATCGACCTCGGAGCGGAGGCACTCGATCAGCTGCTCATTGCCGTTCTGGATGGAATACAGACCGATGTAGTCGTCGATATCCATCACGAAGTTCTTGAGCGCGTTGAGGCCGTTGGTGTTGTGGGCCTCGGTCGCGATATCGGAGCGCGACATCACCTTGAAGAAGCGCTTCGCGGTGGGATCCTCGACCTCCTCGTCGAGCAGCTCCTCGCAGGTCTTGTAGGCCCAGGGATGCTCGTTGTCGTGGGCGCCAACGCCCTCGTAGTACTCGACCGGCGACATCACGTCGGAGCAGCGCTTGCGGAACGCCTCGACCGCCGCGGCGGTTTTCGGCCCGTATTTGCGGCGCAGGCCCGGCACGTCGTCGAGCAGCTCGCCGTCGAGCTGTACCTGCAGCGCGTCCATCGGAATCGTCTGCAGGCCGAAATGCTGGATCAGCTCGCGCAGCGGATCCGGCCCGGTCATCGAGTAATCGTAGATCTCGGCGACGCCCGCCTCGTACATCGCGGGCGCAGAATCGAACTTGCGCGTGACGATCTTGCCGCCAAGCCGGTCGGACGCTTCGAAGATCGTCACCTTGCAGAGATCGCCGAGCTTCCGCCTCAGATACCAGGCGCTCATCAGGCCGCCCGGACCGCCACCAACAATCGCAAGGTCAAGCATCGAAGTTCCGCCATCTCCGGCTGTCTGGGACAGCGCCGGTCGTCCGTGTCACGGGTCTGCCACCCTCGGGGCTGATCGGCCATAGCGGACCCGGCCCGCACAGGGTTTGCGCCGGAGCAAATCGGCGCATCGCCACGGCAGTGGACGGAAATCAGCTCAGCGGATCTGATGCTCCCAGAAGCGCCTTTGTGCCTGAAGGGAAGATGAACAACCGGGCAGCAGCACGGCAACAGGAGAAGATCTTGTCAAAAAAAGGCCGGCAAGCACCGGCCTTTTCTCCATGAGATGAACGAGCGGAAGACCCTGACACCGTCAGGGCCTGCCGCAACGTTCGGTTCACTCCGCGGGCGGCAGCGCCAGCGGCTGCGGCTCGGGCTGCGACGGCACGATCGCCGCCTGCTTCTCGCGCTCGTCGAGAATTAGCTTGTCGCGCTTGAGAGCGACTTCGCGGATGCGGGCCATGGAGGCGCCGGTGCCGGCCGGGATCAGGCGGCCGACGATGACGTTCTCCTTGAGACCCTCGAGCGGATCGATCTTGCCGTTGACCGCCGCCTCGGTGAGGACGCGGGTGGTCTCCTGGAACGAGGCCGCCGAGAAGAACGACCGCGTCTGCAGGCTCGCCTTGGTGATGCCGAGCAGAACTGGATTGCCGGTGGCGGGCTTCTTGCCCTCCTCCTGCGCCTTCGCGTTCAGCAGATCGAACTCGATCTTGTCGACCTGCTCGCCCGAGATCATGTCGGTGTCGCCCTGGTCGGTGACCTCGATCTTCTGCAGCATCTGACGGACAATCACCTCGATGTGCTTGTCGTTGATGAGCACGCCCTGCAGCCGGTAGACCTCCTGGATCTCGTTGACCAGATAGGCCGCGAGTTCCTCGATGCCCTTGATCGCCAGGATGTCGTGCGGCGCCGGGTTGCCTTCGACGATGAAGTCACCCTTCTCGACGATGTCGCCATCCTGGAGATGGATGTGCTTGCCCTTCGGGATCAGGTACTCGCGCGGCTCCTCGGTCTTGTCGACCGGCTCGATCGAGATGCGACGCTTGTTCTTGTAGTCGCGGCCGAACCGGATGGTGCCGGCGATCTCAGCGATGATCGCGGCATCCTTCGGCTTGCGCGCTTCGAACAGCTCCGCCACCCGCGGCAGACCGCCGGTGATGTCGCGCGTCTTGGCGCTCTCGGTCGAGATACGCGCCAGGATGTCGCCCGGCTTCACCGTCGCACCGACGTCCACCGAGAGAATGGCGTCGACCGACAGCATGTAGCGGGCATCGCCGCCACGGGCGAGCTTGAGCACCTTGCCGTCCTTGCCCTTGATCACGATCGCCGGACGCAGATCCGCGCCACCGCGCGTTCCACGCCAGTCGATGACCACGCGCTTGGCGATACCGGTGGACTCGTCGAGCGTTTCCGAGATCGACAGACCTTCGGTCAGATCCTCGAACCCGATCGTGCCCTCCGCTTCCGTGAGGATCGGGCGGGTGTACGGATCCCACTCGGCGATGCGCTGGCCGCGCTTGATCATGTCGCCGTCGTCGACATGCATGCGCGAGCCGTACTGGATACGGTGCGTCGCACGCTCGGTGCCGTCGGGGTCCACGATCGTCACGACCATGTTGCGGACCATCGCGATCAGGTGCCCCTCGCTGTTGCGAGCGATCGCCTTGTTGCGGATGACCACCTTGCCTTCGAAGTTCGACTCCACGAAGGACTGCTCGTTCAGCTGCGCCGCGCCACCGATGTGGAAGGTACGCATCGTCAGCTGGGTGCCGGGCTCGCCGATCGACTGCGCGGCGATGACGCCGACAGCCTCACCGTGGTTGACCGGCGTACCGCGCGCGAGGTCGCGGCCGTAGCACATCTTGCAGATGCCGTTGACCAGCTCGCAGGTCAACGCCGAGCGGATCTTCACCTCCTGCACGCCAGCCTGCTGGATGGCGTCGATGTGGCTCTCCTCCATCAAGGTGCCGGCCTTGACCAGCACGGCATTGGTGGCGGGATCGCGCACGTCGTCGCACGGCACGCGGCCGAGGATGCGCGAGCCGAGCGAGGCCACCAGCGTGCCGGCGTCGACGATCGCGCGCATCTTGATGCCGAGATGGGTGCCGCAATCGTCCTGCGTGATGATGCAGTCCTGCGCGACGTCCACCAGACGACGGGTGAGGTAACCCGAGTTCGCGGTCTTCAACGCGGTGTCCGCGAGACCCTTGCGGGCGCCGTGGGTCGAGTTGAAGTACTCGAGAACCGAAAGACCTTCCTTGAAGTTCGAGATGATCGGCGTCTCGATGATCTCACCCGACGGCTTGGCCATCAGGCCGCGCATGCCGGCGAGCTGACGCATCTGGGCCGGCGAACCACGCGCACCGGAGTGCGACATCATGTAGATCGAGTTGATGTCGGCATCGGCCCCCGTCGCCGTCTTCTTGGTGACGGAGATCTCCTTCATCATCTCCTTGGCGATCTCTTCCGAGGCCTTCGACCAGGCGTCGACGACCTTGTTGTACTTCTCGCCATGGGTGATCAGACCGTCATTGTACTGCTGCTCGAAATCCTTCGCCAGCGTACGGGTGGTATCGACGATCTTCCACTTGCCGGCCGGCACGACCATGTCGTCCTTGCCGAACGAGATGCCCGCCTTGAAGGCGTTGTAGAAGCCGAGCGCCATGATGCGGTCGCAGAAGATCACCGTCTCCTTCTGACCGCAGTGACGATACACCTGATCGATGACGCCCGAGATCTCGCGCTTGGTCATCAGCTTGTTGATGACCTCGAAGGTCACGCGCGGATGCTTCGGCAGGAGATTGCCGAGCATGACGCGGCCCGCGGTGGTTTCGATCCAGCGCTTGGCGATCTTGCCTTCCTCGTTCATCCCTTCCCAGCGATACTTGATCTTGCTGTGAAGATGGATGGCCTTGGCGTGCAGCGCATGCTCGAGCTCGGCCATGTTGCCGAACGTCATGCCCTGGCCGGGCATGCCTTCGCGCATGATCGAGACGTAGTAGAGACCGAGCACGATGTCCTGCGACGGCACGATGATCGGCTGACCGTTCGCCGGATGCAGGATGTTGTTGGTCGACATCATCAGGACGCGCGCTTCCAGCTGCGCTTCAAGCGACAGCGGAACGTGAACGGCCATCTGGTCGCCGTCGAAGTCGGCGTTGAAGGCCGAGCAGACCAGCGGATGCAGCTGGATCGCCTTGCCCTCGATCAGCACCGGCTCGAACGCCTGAATGCCGAGACGATGCAGGGTCGGGGCGCGGTTCAAGAGCACCGGATGCTCGCGGATGACCTCGTCCAGGATGTCCCAGACCTCCGGACGCTCCTTCTCGACCAGCTTCTTGGCCTGCTTGACGGTGGTCGACAGGCCCTTGGCGTCGAGCCGCGAGTAGATGAACGGCTTGAACAGCTCGAGCGCCATCTTCTTCGGCAGGCCGCACTGATGCAGGCGCAGCTCGGGACCGACCACGATGACCGAACGGCCGGAGTAGTCGACGCGCTTGCCGAGCAGGTTCTGACGGAAGCGGCCCTGCTTGCCCTTGAGCATGTCGGCGAGCGACTTCAGCGGACGCTTGTTGGCGCCGGTGATGACGCGGCCACGGCGGCCGTTGTCGAACAGCGCATCCACCGCCTCCTGAAGCATGCGCTTCTCGTTGCGGATGATGATGTCGGGCGCGCGCAGCTCCATCAGCCGCTTCAAGCGGTTGTTGCGGTTGATGACGCGGCGGTAGAGGTCGTTGAGGTCGGAGGTCGCGAAGCGGCCGCCGTCGAGCGGCACGAGCGGACGCAGATCCGGCGGGATCACCGGAACGACGGTCATGATCATCCATTCCGGCTTGTTGCCGGAGTGGCGGAAGGCCTCGACGATCTTCAGGCGCTTGGCGAGCTTCTTGTGCTTGATGTCGGAGTCGGTCTCCTGCATCTCGGCACGCAGCGTCTGCTCGAGCTTCTCGAGCTCGAGGCCGCGCAGCAGCTCACGGATGGCTTCCGCGCCGATCATGGCGGTGAAGCTGTCCTGGCCGTATTCGTCCTGCGCCTTGAGGTACTCGTCCTCGGACAGCAGCTGACGGTCCTTGAGCGCGGTCAGACCCGGCTCGAGGACGACGTAGTATTCGAAGTACAGGATCCGCTCGAGATCCTTCAGCGTCATGTCGAGCAGCAGGCCGATGCGCGACGGCAGCGACTTCAGGAACCAGATGTGCGCGACAGGAGCGGCGAGCTCGATGTGGCCCATGCGCTCGCGCCGGACGCGCGACAAGGTCACCTCGACCGAGCACTTCTCGCAGATGATGCCCTTGTACTTCATCCGCTTGTACTTGCCGCACAAGCACTCGTAGTCCTTGATCGGCCCGAAGATGCGGGCGCAGAACAGGCCGTCGCGCTCCGGCTTGAAGGTGCGGTAGTTGATCGTTTCCGGCTTCTTGATCTCGCCGTAGGACCAGGACAGAATCTTTTCCGGCGACGCGATCGAGATCCGGATCTGGTCGAAGACCTGAGCCGGCGTCGTCGGATTGAAGAGATTCATAATTTCTTGGTTCATCGTATTCTCCTCGCGGACCGATCGGGGGTCAGCCGCAAATTCGAAAATCTCTTTTGAGACGGCGCCCTGCCCCGACCCGCGGGAGGAAGGCGCCGGCACCCGGCCGCTACAGGCGGCCGGGCCGGATCTCTTGAACTACTCGGCGGCTTCCGACGTCGGCGCCGGTCCGAGCTTGGAGTTGTGCAGGTCGACGTTGAGGCCGAGCGAGCGCATTTCCTTGACCAGCACGTTGAACGATTCCGGAATACCGGCCTCGAACGTGTCGTCGCCGCGCACGATCGCCTCGTAGACCTTGGTGCGGCCGGCGACGTCGTCCGACTTCACCGTCAGCATCTCCTGCAGCGTGTAGGCCGCACCGTAGGCTTCGAGCGCCCACACCTCCATTTCGCCGAAGCGCTGGCCGCCGAACTGGGCCTTGCCGCCCAGCGGCTGCTGGGTGACCAGCGAGTACGGGCCGATCGAACGCGCGTGGATCTTGTCGTCGACCAGATGGTGCAGCTTCAGCATGTAGATGTAGCCGACGGTGACCTTGCGATCGAACGGGTCACCGGTGCGGCCGTCATACACGGTCGACTGGCCGGACGCGTCCATGCCCGCGAGCTTCAGCATCTCCTCGATGTCGCTCTCCTTGGCGCCGTCGAACACCGGAGTGGCGATCGGCACGCCGCGGCTCAGATTGTGACCGAGTTCAAGCAGCTCATTGTCGTTGAGCGTCTTGATGGTCTCGTCCTCGCCGTAGATCCGCTTCAAGGTTTCCTTCAGCGGCTTGACGTCCTGCTTCGACAGATAGGCATCGACCGTCTGGGCGATACGCTTGCCGAGGCCGGCGCAGGCCCAGCCGAGATGCGTCTCGAGGATCTGACCGACGTTCATGCGCGAGGGCACGCCCAGCGGGTTCAGCACGATGTCCGCATGGGTACCGTCCTCGAGGAACGGCATGTCCTCGATCGGCACGATCTTGGACACGACGCCCTTGTTGCCGTGACGGCCGGCCATCTTGTCGCCCGGCTGGATCTTGCGCTTCACGGCGACGAAGACCTTGACCATCTTCATCACGCCCGGCGGCAGCTCGTCGCCACGCTGCAGCTTCTCGACCTTGTCGAGGAAGCGCTGTTCCAGCCCCTTCTTCGACTCGTCGTACTGCTTCCGCATGGCCTCGATCTCGGCCATCAGCTTGTCGTTCGACGACGCGAACAGCCACCACTGCGACTTCGGATACTCGTCGAGCACCGCACGGGTGATCTTGGTGTCCTTCTTGAAGCCCTTCGGGCCGGAGATGCCCTGGCGGCCGTCCAGCATGTCGGCGAGACGGCTGTAGACGTTGCGGTCCAGGATCGCCTGCTCGTCGTCGCGGTCCTTGGCCAGACGCTCGATCTCTTCCCGCTCGATCGCCAGCGCACGCTCGTCCTTGTCGACGCCGTGGCGGTTGAACACGCGCACCTCGACGATCGTGCCCTGCACGCCCGGCGGAACCCGCAGCGAGGTGTCGCGAACGTCCGAGGCCTTCTCACCGAAGATGGCGCGCAAGAGCTTCTCTTCCGGCGTCATCGGGCTCTCGCCCTTCGGCGTGATCTTGCCGACCAGGATGTCGCCGGCGCGCACTTCCGCGCCGATGTAGACGATGCCGGCTTCGTCCAGGTTCTTCAGCGCCTCTTCCGACACGTTCGGAATGTCGCGCGTGATTTCCTCCGGACCGAGCTTGGTGTCGCGGGCCATCACCTCGAATTCCTCGATGTGGATCGAGGTGAAGACGTCCTCCTTCACGATCCGCTCGGAGAGCAGGATCGAATCTTCGAAGTTGTAGCCGTTCCACGGCATGAACGCGACGAGCACGTTGCGGCCGAGCGCGAGCTCGCCCAGATCGGTCGACGGACCGTCAGCGATGATGTCGCCCTTCTTGACGATGTCGCCGACCTTCACCAGCGGACGCTGGTTGATGCAGGTCGACTGGTTGGAGCGCTGGAACTTCATCAGTCGGTAGATGTCGACGCCCGACTTGGACGGATCGAGATCTTCGGTGGCGCGAATGACGACGCGGGTGGCGTCGATCTGGTCGATCACGCCCGAGCGGCGCGCCGCGATCGCGGCGCCCGAGTCACGGGCGACCACGCCTTCCATGCCGGTGCCGACGAACGGCGCCTCGGCGCGAACCAGCGGCACCGCCTGGCGCTGCATGTTCGAGCCCATCAGTGCGCGGTTGGCGTCGTCGTTCTCGAGGAACGGGATCAGCGCCGCAGCGACCGAAACCAGCTGCTTCGGCGACACGTCCATGTAGTCGACCTTGTCCGGCGTCATCGGCACGACTTCGCCGGCGTGACGGCAGACCACGAGGTCCTCGGTGAAGCGGCCCTTGGCATCGAGCGGCACGTTGGCCTGCGCGACGCGGTAGCGCCCCTCCTCCATGGCCGACAGATACACCACCTCGTCGGTGACGCGGCCGTCCTTGACCTTGCGGTACGGCGTCTCGACGAAGCCATACTTGTTGACGCGGGCGAACGTCGCCAGCGAGTTGATCAGACCGATGTTCGGACCTTCCGGCGTCTCGATCGGGCAGATGCGGCCGTAATGCGTGGGATGCACGTCGCGCACCTCGAAGCCGGCGCGCTCGCGGGTCAGACCGCCCGGTCCAAGCGCCGACAGGCGACGCTTGTGGGTGATCTCCGACAGCGGGTTGGTCTGGTCCATGAACTGCGACAGCTGCGACGAGCCGAAGAACTCGCGCACGGCAGCAGCGGCAGGCTTGGCGTTGATCAGGTCCTGCGGCATCACGGTGTCGATGTCGACGCTCGACATGCGCTCCTTGATGGCGCGCTCCATGCGGAGCAGACCGATGCGGTACTGGTTCTCCATGAGCTCGCCGACCGAGCGGACGCGGCGGTTGCCGAGATGGTCGATGTCGTCGATCTCGCCCTTGCCGTCGCGCAGGTCCACGAGCGTCTTGATGACCGCCAGGATGTCTTCCTTGCGGAGCGTGCGCTGGGTGTCCGGCGCATCGAGCTCGAGACGCATGTTCATCTTGACGCGGCCGACCGCGGAGAGGTCGTAGCGCTCGGCATCGAAGAACAGCGACTGGAACATCGCCTGCGCGGAATCGAGCGTCGGCGGCTCGCCCGGACGCATCACGCGATAGATGTCGAACAGCGCGTCCTCACGCGTCATGTTCTTGTCGGCGGAGAGCGTGTTGCGGATGTACGGGCCGACATTGACGTGGTCGATGTCGAGCAGCGGCAGGTCCTTGTAGCCCTGCTCGTTCAGCACCTTGAACAGCTTGTCGGTGATCTCCTCGCCGGCCTCGGCGTAGATCTCGCCGGTCTTGGGGTTGACGAGATCCTCGGCGATGTAGTTGCCGAGCAGCTCCTCATCCGACATGCGCAGCGCCTTCAGCCCCTTCTCCTGGAGCTGGCGGGCGGCACGGACGGTGAGCTTCTTGCCGGCCTCGAGCACGACCTTGCCGGTGTCTGCGTCGATCAGGTCGTTGACGGTCGAATAGCCGCGGAAGCGGTTGGCGTCGAACGGAACGCGCCAGCCTTCCTTGATGCGCTTGTAGATCAGCTTCTTGTAGAAGGTCGACAGGATCTGCTCGCCGTCGAGGCCGAGCGCGAACATCAGCGACGTCACCGGCAGCTTGCGGCGACGATCGATGCGCGCGAACACGATGTCCTTGGCGTCGAACTCGATGTCGAGCCAGGAGCCGCGATACGGGATGACGCGGGCGGCGAACAGCAGCTTGCCCGACGAATGGGTCTTGCCCTTGTCGTGATCGAAGAACACGCCCGGCGAACGGTGCATCTGCGAGACGATGACGCGCTCGGTGCCGTTGACGATGAAGGTGCCGTTCATGGTCATGAGCGGAATGTCGCCCATGTACACGTCCTGCTCCTTGATGTCCTTGACCGACTTGGCGCCGGTTTCCTCGTCGATATCGAACACGATGAGGCGCAGCGTCACCTTGAGCGGGGCCGCGAAGGTCATGCCGCGCTGGCGGCACTCGTCAACGTCGTATTTCGGCGGTTCGAACTCGTAGCGGACGAACTCGAGCATCGAGGTGCCCGAGAAGTCGGAGATCGGGAACACCGAGCGGAAGACCGCCTGCAGGCCCTCATCCGGCCGGCCGCCCGTCGGCTCGTCCACCATCAGGAACTGGTCATAGGACGCCTTCTGAACCTCGATGAGGTTCGGCATCTCCGCGACTTCCTTGATGTGTCCAAAGAACTTGCGAACACGTTTGCGACCGGTGAATGTCTGCTGCGCCATCGTGGCCTCTCATGTCGTCGCCCGGAGGGGCGATCCTTCCGAAACAGCGGCTGCCACCGCCCTCTCGGGTTGAATTTCGATCCATTTCGAATGGCCTGGGGACAGAACGCGGAACGGAAACGTCCCAGATCTGTTCTTCAGACCACCAAAACGCAAAACGACGCGCGAGGCGCGAGGGCGCACCCGCTCGTCAGAACCAGTTCGTCACGGACTGCAAAAGCCCGAAATTGCCAATCTCCCAACGGCTTACGACGGAGACGCTACTCCACCGATCAACCGGCTTTTCGTGCTGCCGACCCAATATGGGTTGACAATAGTCGAGATTCGAGAGCGACGTCCCCAAATCTCCACACTTTTCCGTGTTCGGCCCGCAGCGGACGTTTCCGTTGCACGCCTTTTGCAACGATTCCGGCCGATCCGGATACCCCCGCAAACGTCTTTGTCTTTATGATGACCGGGCGATATTACCACCCGGTCACCAAATTCGATTGGAAGCGCCACGTATCGCCGTCAGGCGGCGGGGCGCTCCACAAGAAGTCGCCGATTACTTGAGCTCGATCTTGGCGCCAGCCTTCTCAAGCTGACCCTTGATCTTCTCGGCCTCTTCCTTGTTGACGCCTTCCTTGACCGGCTTCGGAGCACCCTCGACGAGGTCCTTGGCTTCCTTCAGGCCCAGGCCGGTGATGGCGCGGACTTCCTTGATGACCTCGATCTTCTTGTCGCCGGCCGAAGCCAGGACAACGGTGAACTCGGTCTTCTCTTCCGCCGGAGCGGCAGCTGCGCCACCGGCACCCGGAGCGGCGACGGCCACGGCGGCCGCGGCGGACACGCCCCACTTCTCTTCCAGGAGCTTCGCGAGCTCAGCAGCCTCGAGAACGGTGAGGGCCGAGAGGTCGTCGACGATCTTCTGCAGGTCAGCCATTGATGTAGTCCTTTAGTGTGGTTCGGTTCGAAACCAGGTTGTGAGTGTTTGCGAAGGGCGTCAGGCCGCTTCGCCCTTTGAGGCATGAGCCTGAATGACGCGCGCGACCTTGGCCGCGGGAGCGTTGGCGAGCTGGGCCAGCTTGGTCGCCGGAGCCTGGATCAGGCCGACGAGCTTGCCGCGCAGTTCGTCCAGCGACGGCAGCGAGGCCAGAGCCTTCACGCTGTCGACATTCAGGACGGTTGAGCCCATCGAGCCGCCGAGGATGACGAACTTTTCGTTCGCCTTGGCGAATTCGATGGCAACCTTGGGCGCCGCGACAGGATCGTTGGAAGTTGCGATCACGGTCGGCCCCTTCAACAGGGGACCGATGCCGACGACGTCCGTGCCTTCAAGAGCAATTTTGGCGAGACGGTTCTTCGAGACCTTCACCGATGCGCCCGCCTGCTTCATCTGCTTGCGCAGGTTCTGCATCTGAGCCACGGTAAGGCCGGAATAGTGAGCGACGACGGCAACGCCCGTGGTCTTGAAGACCTCGTGCAGCTGCTCGACCGCCTCTTTTTTTGCCGCTCGTTCCACAGCAAGCTCTCTCCGGTTGGCGGTCTTCGCCCGAAAGCGGGACCGCCGGGTTGCACCCGCCGCCCGCCAAACCTGACCTCCGGACGGAAGACCCCGAGGACACGCAAGGCAAAACGGCGATGAATAGCCTGCCCTTCCCAAAGCTCTCACGAGCTCGCGGAGTGTCGAGGTTCGAACCAAACCTGCATGCCACCACGACTAAGCGCAGAGGACATGCCGAAATCCGGTCTTCACCCGTCTATGCAGGCTGGATGATTAAGCCATTGAGGAAATTGGATTTCCGCGCCGGCGCCTGCAGTCTCGGACAGGACTCGGGGTGATCGGCGGACCGACCTCCCCTGCGGCATTTCGAGAGCAGAAAGATCCTTCTTCCTTCCGAGTCATCCGAACGGATATCCTCAAAAGGAATGCTGGCTCTCTCCAGGTCTTTCGGAATGCGCGCACGGGCGCGCCAGCAAAAGCCGACCCGCCCGGAAGCCGGTTCTTTAACGGGTCGATGACGGCTTGCCAAGACCCCCAGGGCAAAAATCGCACCAGTTGGATGCATCGCCGCCAATGCCCGCTGGTATCTAATTCCCGGAGCCAGCTGCAGGCCAACACGTCCCGCACATGAGGTCCGTCGCGAACACATCGAGCCCGGCACCGGGATAACGGGGCGCAGAAGAACAGGACAACGCCGTCAGCGGAGCGCCGCGCTCGCTATCCTCAGTCGGAGAGACAGCACGAGATGGGTCCGAGAACGGCAGGCCCGTCCCGAGGGCCTGCGGCCAAATTGGCGCGCGCCGGGTGGAATCCATTTGCCATCCCTTGCAACACGTTGCAGTTCGCGCGGGCCGGATTCACCAAAACTGATCGTGGCGAGTGCTATGCCGCCAGCAGCACTGCGCTGGCACTCCGGAAAGCAACACGTGACGCCGTCCCCCCGCTCCCCATCCATGGTCCAGCACGCCCTCATGCTGCTGGCTGGCCTGATCATTCTCGCCGCCGTCTACGGGGGGTTGGGGGTCACGCCGTTCCCCGCGGCCTGGTTTCTCTTTCTCGCACCCCTGCTGTTCACAGCGCTGAACGCAGCCTGGATCGCCGTCGCCGCCGGGGTGCTGATGTACGGCATGGCACGCAACCGGCCGGGGCTGATGGCGGCGCCCCCCGTCTTCTTTGCGTGCTGGTGCGCGGCCTCCATCGTCGACCGCACGATGGTTGCATCCAGCGCTGATCCGGTCTTGTTTCGCCGCGACGTCCCGGCGGACCTTCGCGAGCTCCGTTCGCTGACCGTGGTTGGCAACGGATCCAGCCGGGGGTACGCCCGCCTCCTCGCGGACGGGACCATCGACCAGTACGTCCAGGCGACCGAGGCCGGGACAGGAGGCCCGGGGCTGATCCGGATGACGCGGCTTGCCGAGGTCCAGCAGTGCAGCTCAGGCGATATGCGCGCGTCCGACTCGCTGCAGGCCGCGGGCCGGATCGACCAGTGCCTGAGAACCACGACCATCGACGCGATTCCCGACGGGCTCGTCGTTCGCATGACCTTGCAGCAGGCCTATGGCTGCTGCGCCGAGGGCACGATCAGCATCCGTCGAAACGGCGAAGAAACGGTCGCCGCGACATGGCGCTCGGAGCGACGAAGGGTCCTCAGCTATGTGCCGCTGTTCGGGCCGGTCGGCGACGGACCCACCCCCGCCACGTCGCTCTGGAAAGGCGGCGCTGGCGGGCCATGGCAGGTTGTATGGGCCGGCAAGCCCGGCTTTTCCGAGACCGATCTGGCTGCGGCCGTCTATGGCATTGATTGGAATGCCCCGCTCGATATCGTGCAGGTCGACAACGCCGAGCTGGCGAGGCGCGCGGCGGAGATCTCCAAAGGCCCGAACCACGACGCCGCGCTCGATCTCGCGCTCGAGCTGCAACGGAGGAACTATACTGGCGACGACGTGCTCGGGATTGTCGCCTCGAAGATCGAGTGGGCCTTCTCGGGATCGAATGTCGAGCGCAAGGCATCGGAATTCTTCCGTCATCTTCGGCCGCTGGAGAAGGCCCGATTTGTCGATCTGATTCTCGACAGGATCCAGGATCCATCGATCGGGTCTGACAATTTGCACACCGAGTTCGGCTTCAACACATCGTTTGAAACGGCTCAATCCGAACGCGCCTTGCGTATCTTCGAGCAGCGCAACGATCTCAAGGTCTGGCAATATGAGCAGGCTCTGCGTATCGCGCAGGACGGCCGGATCCGCTTTGCTCCCGACGAGTTTGCAGCCGAGCAGGATCGCCGCTTCGCCTTTCTTCGGCAGGATGCGAGCCCCGCCTTCGTCCGGCGGACCCTGGCCTTCGGCCAGGTCTATTTCCGGCCTCGCGATCATCAGCGGGACTACTTCGGCAGCCAGCTCGATCGTGTGCCGGATGCGATGATCGAGGAGTTCCTCAGGGCTGTCGGATGGTTTCACAGCTACGATGAAACCACGACGACCGAGGCAACCCGTCGGCTACGCGACCGCGCTGCGATCCGCATCGCGGCCGTCATCGACGCAAAGCTCCGACGGGACTTGCAGGATCGTTTTCGGCTGGACCTCAACCGCTGAGAACGGTGCGGGATCTATCGGACCTGATACGGCAACGGCTTTCCGGCAAAGAACGCGGTGAGATTGGCAACCACGCAGGCCTGCATCGCCACGTGGGACTCCCGGGTGTTGCCGCCGATGTGCGGCGTAACCACCACGTTCGGCAGTGAGGTGAGTTCATCCGGCGCGTGCGGCTCCGTCTCGAACACATCGAGCCCGGCCCCGGCGATGGCGCCGTCCTTCAGCGCCGCCAGCAGCGCCTGTTCGTCGATCACGGAGCCGCGTGAGATGTTGACGACATGGCCCTCGGGCCCGAGCTTCTTTAAGAGTTCGGCATTGACGACGTGGGTGGTCTCGGCGCTGGCCCGGACCGCAATCATCAGCACGGTGCACCATTCGGCGAGCGCGTCGAGGCTCGGGAGATACTGGTACGGCAGATCATCGTAGCGGGTGCGGCTGAAATAGCCGACCTCGGTCTCGAACGCCGCGACGCGCGCGGCGATCTTGCGGCCGATCTCGCCCATGCCGTAGACGCCGACCTTGCAGCCGGAAAGGCTCGGCGGCGGCTTCATCAGCGGCGACGGCTTGGACGTGGCCCAGCCGCCGTTGCGGACGTAAGCGTCAGCCACCACCAGCCGCCGCGTGCTCGCCAGCATCAGCATCACCGCGACGTCGGCCACTGCGGCCGCGTTCGCCCCAGGGCTGTGGCCGACCGCGATGTTGCGCGCCGCCGCCGCCTTCAGGTCCACACCGTCATAGCCAGTGCCGTAGCAGATGATGGCGCCTAGCGCCGGCAGCCGGTCCATCTCCGCCGCGCCGAGCGGCGTCCCCCCAGCCGTGATCAGCGCCCGGACCTGCGCCACCTCGCCTGCCGGAAACACCTCGTGCGCCGGTTTGCCGCCGGTATCGAGAAGGTCGAAGCGATCTGAAAACCGCTGGGTCAGCGATTTCGGGAGGCGGGAATAGATCAGGACCTTGTCGAGCATCGCGGCCGGGACTCCAAAATGCGAAGGGCGGGATCGTTGAACGATCCCGCCCTTGCTGTCTAACCTATGCGTGGCCGCTTAGGCGAGCACGGTGCCCGGCTCGACCTTGACGCCCGGGCCCATCGTCGACGACACCGCGACGCGCTGGACGTAGGTGCCCTTGGCGCCCGCCGGCTTGGCCTTCACGACCGCATCCGCCAGCGCCTTGATGTTCTCGACCAGCTTGTCCTCGGCGAACGAGGCCTTGCCGACGCCGGCCTGGATGATGCCGGCCTTCTCGACGCGGAACTCGACCGAGCCGCCCTTGGCGCCCTTGACGGCGCCGGCGACGTCCATGGTCACGGTGCCGATCTTCGGGTTCGGCATCATGCCGCGCGGACCGAGCACCTTACCGAGACGGCCGACCAGCGGCATCATGTCGGGGGTGGCGATACAACGGTCAAAGTCGATGTTGCCGTTCTGCACCTTCTCGACCAGGTCCTCCGCGCCGACAACGTCGGCACCGGCGGCCTTGGCCTCGTCGGCCTTGGCACCACGGGCGAACACGCCAACGCGCAGCGTACGGCCGGTGCCGTTCGGCAGCATCACGACGCCACGGACCATCTGGTCGGCATGACGCGGATCGACGCCGAGGTTGATCGCGACCTCGATGGTCTCGTCGAACTTCGAGGTGGCGCGCTCCTTGATCATCTTGATCGCATCAGCAAGCGGGTAGAGCTTGGTGCGGTCGATCCCCTCGCGGGACTTCTTCAAACGCTTTCCGATCGCCATGGCCGCTTACCCCGCAACTTCCAGACCCATCGAGCGGGCGGAGCCCTCGACCATCTTCATGGCCGACTCGATCGAGTCGCAATTCAGGTCCTTCATCTTCTTTTCGGCGATCTCGCGCACCTGCGCCTTGGTCACCTTGCCGGCCTTGTCGCGACCCGGGGCCTTGGAGCCCGACTGGATCTTGGCAGCCTGCTTGAGGAAGAAGGACATCGGCGGGGTCTTCATCTCGAAGGTGAAGGACCGGTCCGCGTAAATGGTGATGACCACCGGGATCGGGGTGTTCTTCTCTTCCTTCTGGGTCTGCGCGTTGAACGCCTTGCAGAACTCCATGATGTTGAGACCGCGCTGACCGAGCGCGGGACCGATCGGGGGCGACGGGTTCGCCGCGCCGGCCGGAACCTGAAGCTTCAGGTAACCGGTTACTTTCTTTGCCATTGTTGATTCTCCAACGCGTTCGCGTGTTTGCCTGATGCGAACGCACCGCCCTCCAGGCGACAAAACCCGTCGGGCGAGGTTTGGGACCGTGGTCCGGCGCGCTTTGATCCGGCTGGCAAAGCCGGCCGCGCCTCCCACGAACGAAATCGCCCCCCCCATCAGGGGAGCGAAGCGCGCCCGATACACGAGATCGGACGAAAAGGAAAGGGTGGAGCACGCGAGCTCCCTCCTCCCGTCATTCCGGGGCGCCCGTGAGGGCGAGCCCGGAATCCATAGCCACAGGATGCCGTTTGAGGCACTCCAGAAGTGGCAGCTCGCCGTCTCATACCCTTTTGGGTGATGGATTCCGGGCTCAGCCCTTTCGGGCTGCCCAGGAATGACGGCGGAGAGAGCGGCCTTAGCCCACCACCTTCTCGACCTGGTTGAACTCCAGTTCGACCGGGGTGGCGCGGCCGAAGATCGACACCGCGACCTTGAGGCGCGAACGGGCCTCGTCGATTTCCTCGACCACGCCGGAGAACGAGGCGAACGGGCCGTCGGCGACGCGGACGTTCTCGCCGATCTCGAACGACACCGACGATTTCGGCCGCTCCACGCCCTCCTGCATCTGGTTCAGGATGCGCATCGCCTCGCCTTCGGAGATCGGCATCGGCTTGTTCTCGGCGCCGAGGAAGCCGGTCACCTTGGGCGTGTTCTTGATCAGGTGAAACGCCTCGTCGGTCAGCTTCATCTTCACCAGCACGTAGCCGGGGAAGAACTTGCGCTCGGCGTTGATCTTGCGGCCGCGGCGCACCTCCGTGACATTCTCGATCGGCACCAGCACCTGCTCGAACAGATCCTCGAGATTGCGCTGCTTGGCCTGCTCGCGGATCGACTCCGCGACCTTCTTCTCGAAGTTCGAATAGGCGTGGACGATGTACCAGCGCTTGTCGGAGCTTTGCGTTGCGATTGCCATCAGTGGATGCCCAGCACGAGGGTGATGAGATAACGGATGATCTGATCGGCGGCGAAGAAGAACACCGAGGCCAGCGCCACCATCACGAACACCATGATCGTGGTGATGGTGACCTCGCGACGGCTCGGCCACGAGACCTTGGCGGTCTCCGAGCGCACTTCCTGCAGGAATTTGAACGGGCTTGTAGCCATCGTCAGGGGTCCGCGTCCGTGATCGGACGTTTGAAGAGTTGACTGGGAAAACCGAACAGCCGACCGCTGCCCACCCTCTTGTCGGAGAGATGAGCCGGAAACCACGGGCTCGCTTGTTCGGGGAGTGAAAAGCCGCGCCGGATATCCGCATGTCGCGGGCCGGCTGCAGGTAGACGATATTTACTGTTCGGCCGGCCAAAGGTCAAGATACGGGCACGGCCGGCCCCCTGGTCATGGCGTCGGCACGGGGCTAGGCGGCCGTGACAGCGTGGCCGGGCAGCTCCACGGCGACCCTGCTGCAATTGCGGCCGGCGGCTTTCGCCTCGTACAGGGCGCGGTCGGCGGCCTTCAACAGGTCGCCGACATCCGACATGTCCGGTGCCGCCATCGCGATCCCGAGGCTGATGGTCATGTTGAAGCGCCCGCCCGGACGCGCCAGCACGCAGGCGCCGACCTGGTTCCGAATCCGTTCGGCAATCAACAAAGCCTGCGCCTGCTCAGTCTCCGGCAAGAGAACCGCGAACTCCTCGCCGCCGAGGCGCCCGACGACGTCGGCGCGGCGCCGGTCGCGCCGGCACACGCCGGCCAGCGCGGCGATCGCCTCGTCGCCGACCGCATGCCCATACTGATCGTTGACCGACTTGAAGTGATCGATATCGATCATCAGCACCGAAAGCGGACGATGATAGCGCTGGAAGCGGCTCCATTCGGCCTGGGCCAGGACCAGAAAGTGCCGCCGGTTGAACACCCCGGTCATCGCGTCGACCGTCGCCAGCTTCTCAAGCTGCTTGGCGTTCCGAGCGAGGTCCGTGATGTCGGTATAGGTCAGCATGCGGCCGCCGTTGCCGATCTCGGTGCAACACACGCGCGCATTGAGGTCGTCGCCGACCTTGAGATCGATCACCGCGGGATCGGCTGCACGCACCGCCGCGATGCGGCTAGCGCAATGGACTTCGAACGCCTCCGACGACATGCCGTAGAGGCCGGCGCTCGGCGTTCCAGCAAGCAGTTTCGCATAGGACGGATACTCCGCCGCCTGCTGCTCGGTGACGCCGAAATACTCCCGCATTCGCGCATTGATGAACAGCGCGTTGAGATTTTCATCGAGCAGCAGCACGCCATCCTGGATGCGGTCCAGCGCCGTTCGCAGCACGTCGAGCTCGTCGGAGTGCCTCACGATGTCCGTGATCCTGGTGTAGGTCAGCAGATGTCCGCCGTCCGGCAGGGACGTGCATTGGACGCGAATGACCTGACCGTCGGGACGGCGCAGATCGATCGGCCGAGAGTCTCCCGCCTCGATCGATCGGATCCGCGCCTTGACATGCGCATCGGCGTCGACATCACCCAGATCGAACGAGCCCGCATCGATGCAGAATTTCAGGACGTCGCCGAAGGCGGGCCTGCCCTCGACCAGCTCATCGGGAATGTTCCACATCTGGCGGAAGGTCAGGTTGCAGAACTGGACATGCGTATCCTTGCTCAACAGCAGAATGCCACTCTGGATCTCATCGAAGACTGAGCGAAGCGCCAACAGCGCGCCGACACAGCTCGACCGATGATGAGTGGCCGGTCTTGCGCCGTCGACAGCAAGAGGCTCGAACTCCAGGATGAGCTCGTTGCCCGATTGCCAGACCGTTTTGCATGACCGGTGCAAGGCCGCCTCGGGAACGACGAGGTCGCAGGCATCCGAAAGCCTGGTTTCGCGCTCGAGCGCGACCACGGCGCAGTGATCGGTGAGCCGCAGAACGGCACACTCCATCATCGCCGACGGATCGGACTGGAGACAGAGCGTTCCTGCCAGCGGTCCACGGTCGATTGTCTGCTGCCTTGCGATCGCCATTGAACGCCTGCGAGAGCCCCCTGCAGAGCGAGTCAATAAAAGCTGGCTTAAAGGCTTGCTAAGTTGATCTCGACCCGGCCTCGGTAGAATCCCGGAGAAGCGCCGGTTGCGGCTGCGCCTTGTTGTCGCGGCGGCCAACATCGCTTCCGAACCTCGGTCCTCATCATGCCGGGCTCGTGTCCCGCACCCGCTGCCTTGCCCAGGGCCGGTTTTTCGTGCCGCGGCAGGGCATTTCCGCACCACGGCAGGTTGAGCAGCTGCCGCGACGAAATGCCCGGGAAGGAGCGGTTCCGGCCCTTGCCGCGCCTGCGGCCCCCGCTCATTCTCGCCAGCACAAGAATAATCAGGAGGAAACCTATGACCTTTGCCTCGCGCGAGGGCGTGATGCGCCTTGCGGCCGTCGGCCTTGCCACTCTCGCTCTCACCGCCGCTCCCGCCCGGGCCCAGGCGCCGCTCAAGATCGGTGTGCTCAGCGACTTCTCGTCGGTCTATTCGGACATCGGCGGCCAGGGCAATCTCGAGGCGACCAAGCTCGCGATCGAGGAGTTCGGCGGCACGATGTTCGGCAAGCCGATCGAGGTGATCAGCGCCGATCCGCAGAACAAGGCCGACATCGCCGCCTCGATCGTGCGCAAATGGTACGAGAACGAAGCCGTCGACATGGTCATCGACATGCCGACTTCGGCCACCGCGCTCGCCGGCATGGAGATGTCGAAGCAGTTCGAGAAGCTGATGATCGTGACGGACGCGGCGAGCTCCGACATCACCGGCAAATCCTGCTCGCCCTATACCGTGCACTGGACGTATGACACCTACGGCAATGCGCACACGGTCGGCCAGGCGATCGTCAAGAACGGCGGCGACACCTGGTTCTTCATCACCGCCGACTATTTGTTCGGCCATTCGATCGAGCGCGACACCGGCGACGTCGTGCGCGCGGCCGGCGGCAAGGTGGTCGGCAGCGCCAGGCATCCGCTGAACAACCAGGACTTCTCGTCCTTCCTGCTGCAGGCCCAGGCCTCCAAGGCCAAGATCATCGGCATGGCCAATGGCGGCGGCGACACCATCAACACCATCAAGCAGGCCGCCGAGTTCGGCATCGTCGCCGGCGGCCAGAACCTCGCCGGCATCGTGATGTTCATCTCCGACATCCACAGCCTCGGCCTGAAGCTGGCGCAGGGCCTGATCATCACCGAGGCCTATTATTGGGACCTCAACGACCGCACCCGCGCCTTCGGCAAGAAGTTCTTCGACAGGATGAAGCGGATGCCGACCATGAACCAAGCGGCGACCTACAGCGCCACCCTGCACTATCTCAACGCGGTGAAGGCCGCCGGCACCCGCGACACCAAGCCGGTGCTCGCCAAGATGCGCGAGACTCCTGTCCGCGACGCCTTCACCGACAACGGCGTGGTCCGCGAGGACGGCCGTATGGTGCACTCGATGTTCCTGTTCGAGGTCAAGAAGCCGGAGGAGTCGAAGGGCCCCTGGGACTATTACAAGGTGCTGGCGGAGGTGCCCGGCGACCAGGTGTTCCGGCCGCTGAAGGACGGCAACTGCCCCTATGTGAAACAATAGGGACCGCCCAAAATGCATTCGGGGCTCGCGCATCGCGGGCCCCGGGCAAACTGTCTTCGTCGATTTTGGTCTTAAGTGCTTGATCTCGCTGGCAGGAGTGGAGAGGCTCGAACTCCCAACCCCCGGTTTTGGAGACCGGTGCTCTACCAATTGAGCTACACTCCTAGCGAGCCGGGACTGCGTCGCCGGTTCGGGCGCTTTCAAGCATAGACCTCCCCTCCAATGCAAGGGTGCATTGGGGCAAATCGACTGGTCAGACCACAACTTCCGCGCCAGACTTGATGCAAACCGACAACATTGCCCAAAACAATACTGCCCAAGGGAGAGCCCATGACCCCGTCCCCCGCCCCCAGCATGCCGCTGTCTGCGCTGCGCTCCCTGAGCCCGCCGCTGCCGGATGACCGGCCCGAGGCGCTTGGACTGTCTGCCGCGCGGTTGCAGCGGGCCTCGGACGCGTTCAAGCGCGAGGCCGACAAGGGCACGATCCCAGGCGCCACCCTGCTGGTCGGCCGGCGCGGCCGGATCGGCTGGTTCGACGCGATCGGCCGGCAGGCGCCGGACGCCGACACGCCGATGCGCCCCGATTCGATCTTCCGCATCTTCTCGATGACCAAGCCGATCGTGTCGCTGGGGATCATGATGCTGGCGGAGGACGGCGATCTGCTGCTGTCCGACCCGGTCGCCAAGTTCATTCCGGAGTTCGGCGACCAGAAGGTCGGTGTCGACGTCAGCGGCAAGCTGGAGCTCGTGCCGGTCGCCCAGCCGATGACGGTGCAGGACCTGCTGCGCCACACCTCGGGTCTCGCTTACGAGCACACCGGCACCGGGCCGGTGCACCAGCTCTACCAGCAGTCCAGGGTGCGCAGCCGCAAGATCAGCAATGCCGAGCACGCTTCGATCGTCGCCGGCCTGCCGCTGATCTGCCAGCCGGGTGCGGAGTTCAACTACAGCCGCTCGACGGACATCCTTGGGCGGATCATCGAGGTGGTCTCGGGTCAATCGCTTGGCGCGTTCCTGACCGAGCGGATCCTCAGACCGCTCGGCATGAACGAGACCGCCTTCTTCACCAGCGAGGCCAATGCCGGCCGGCTGGCCGAGCCCTTTGCCAAGGACCCGTGGACGGGCGAGGCCGTCAACCTGTTCAAGATGACCGAGCAGCCGGTGATGGAATCCGGCGGCGGCGGGCTGGTCGCGACCACAATGGATTACGCGCGCTTCTGCGCGATGCTGCTCAACAAGGGCAGCCTCGACGGCACCAGGCTGGTCGGCCGCAAGACGCTGGAGCTGATGGCCTCCGATCATCTCGGCCCCGAGGTGAAGACGGTCGGCACCCTGCTGTCGCCCGGTCACGGCTTCGGCCTCGGCTTCGCCGTCCGCCGCGACGCCGGCATCGCCCCCTTCCCGGGCTCGCCCGGCACCTTCTTCTGGAGCGGCATCGCCGGCACCTTCTTCTGGATCGACCCTAAGGAGGAGCTGTTCTGCGTGTTCATGGCCCAGGCCCCGGGGCAGCGGGACTACCTCCGCACGCTGGTGCGCGACGTGGTCTACGCGGCCGTGGAGTGAGGCAACTCGATCGTTTGCCCGGATGCGGCAACATCCACCGCCGTCATCCCGGCGAACGCCGGGATCCATACCCCGTGATCTGTCGAGGGATGTCACTGCCAGTTGCCTGCCTCACAACGGCCGGTGGTTATGGATCCCGGCGTTCGCCGGGACGACAGTGGTGAGTGTCTGTGGAGTGAGGGACGTATACTCTATCCGTCGTCATGCCCGGGCTTGACCCGGGCATCCACGTGCATCGACACCCGCCGCTCGACGTGGATGGCCGGGACAAGCCCGGCCATGACGGAGAGCGCAGAGACAGCGTCGACCTCAACTGATCGTCGCGCCGCCGTCGATCACCATGGTCTGGCCGGTCATGAAGTTGCCCGCGGCCGAGCCCAGGAACACCGCAGCCCCTGCGATCTCATCCGGGATGCCGATGCGCAGCAGCGGCGAGCGCGCGGTCGAGGCCTTCAGGTTGTCCGGATTGTCCCACAGCGCCTTGGCGAAGTCGGTCTTGATCAGGCCGGGCGCGATGCAGTTCACGCGCACATTGTGCGGGCCGTATTCGCAGGCGAGATTGCGCGCGAGCTGCATGTCGGCCGCCTTGGAGATCGCGTAGGCGCCGAGGATGGTCGAGCCCTTGAGGCCGCCGATCGACGAGACGATGACGATCGAGCCGTCCTTTCTTGCAATCATCTGCGGCACGACCATGCTGATCAGCCAGTTGTTGGCGACGATGTTGTTGTCGAGGATCTTTCGGAACTGATCGTCGGAGATGCCGGCCAGTGGTCCGTAATACGGGTTCGAGGCGGCGTTGCAGACGAGCACGTCGATCTGGCCATAGATGCGGTTGGCCTCGTCGACGAGGTTCTGCAGGTTCTCCTTGCTGGAGATATTGGCGGCGACCGCGGCCGCGGTGCCGGCGCCGAAGCGGTCATTGAGCTCCTTGGCGACGGCATCACAGACATCGGCCTTGCGCGAGGAGATCACCACCTTGGCGCCGTGCTCGGCCATGCGCTCGGCAATGGCGAGCCCGATGCCGCGCGTCGATCCGGTGATGACGGCCACCTTGCCGGTCATGTCGAACAGGGTCATGGAAAGTTCCTCCTTGAGTTGTTAGCTCGTTAATAGGTCTGAATCGCCGCCGGGCGGATGGAAGCCGTCCCACCTACTGCCGTCATGCTCCGCGCAGGCGGAGCATCCAGTACGCCGCGGCGGTCGTGGGACCCGAAAGGCCGGCGTGTACTGGATCGTCCGCCTTCGCGGACGATGACAGTTGAATGTGCGGGCGCACAGAGAGTCTCACTGCTCATATGCGACCTTCCGAACAACCGCGTGTCTCTTCACGCCAGCTTGCTCGTCTTGACCTCCGGCCCGGCCGGCTGATGCATCGCGCGGTGCGCGGCATCGGCCATCCAGGGCTGCTGATTGACCATCGGCAGGCGCCATGTGCTGATGTCGCCGGCCACGATGTGATCGAGCCGGGTGACCGAACAATTGTCGATGTCGAACGCCAGCCCCTTCTCGACCAGCCCGCCGAGCGCGAGGCCCACCGCCGCCTTGATGGTGCCGCCATGCCCTACCGCGATGACATCGCGGCCGGCTTCCGCCACCGTGATCCGCCCGATCGCGGCGGTCACGCGCGTGTACAGGTCCATGTAGCTCTCGCCGCCCGGTGCCGGCTCGTCGATCGCGGCGAACCAGTGGCTGCCGGCAGGACGGCTCGCCAGGAAGGCGGCGCGGTTCATGCCCTGCCATTGGCCGAGATGCTGCTCGGCAAAGGCGGCCTCCTTGACCATGTCAGCGGGGCGCGGGAAGCCGGCCTGCCAGATCGCCTCGGCCGTCTGATGCGTGCGCATCAGATTGCTCGCATACCACACCGCACTGCGCGGCAGGATCTTGGCGACCGCCTCGAACACCTCGCGATCGGAGGTGTCGCAGGCGATGTCCGACTGCCCATAGATGTTGCCGCCGTCGCTGCGCACCGGCGCGTGGCGCACCCACCACCAGCGCGTGGTGACCACAGAAGGTTTGCCGCCATTACTCGTCATCGCTCACCCTTCCCTCTGCCGGTCTCTCGCTGTACGTGAAGGCTCAGATGGTCTCAAGTCCGTCTCAAGCCGCCCGGCGATCCCGGCACGTTTGAAACGATGTTTGAATTCCGTTGCGCGGCACGCAACTGATCACAACGACAACAGGAGGAAACATGGGCCGCCTCGAAGGCAAATCCGTTATCATCACCGGCGCCGGCAGCGGCATCGGCCGCGCGGCATCCTTGATGTTCACGAAGGAAGGTGCGCGGCTGATCGCGGTCGATCGCAGCGAGGCCGTCAAGGAAACGGTCGACATGGTCAAGCAGCAGGGCGGCATCGCCGAAGCCGTGCTCGCCGATGCCGGATCCGAAGCCGATGTCTCCGGCTTCATCGATCGTGCGGTCGCGACCTACGGCAAGCTCGACGTCATCTGGGCCAATGCCGGCATCTCCGGCGGATTGAAACCGATCGCCGAGCAGACCGTCGAGCATTGGCAGGAGATCCTGCGCATCAACCTGATCGGCCCGTTCCTCGCGGTGAAATACGCCATGCCGCACATGGTCCGGCAGCAGCGCGGCGCCATCGTCTGCACGGCCTCCGTGGCCGGCCTGAAGTCGGGCGCGTCGGGCCATCCCTACGCCGCCAGCAAGGCCGGCGTCATCAGCCTGGTGCAGACCACCGCCTACTCGCTGTCCGGCACCGGCGTGCGCATCAATGCGGTCTGTCCCGGCCTGATCGAGACCGGCATGACCAAGCCGATCTTCGACGGCGCCAAGGAGCGCGGCACCGAGGGCAAGATCGGCCAGCTCAATCCCTTGAAGCGCGCCGGCCAGCCGCACGAGATCGCCGCCATGGCCCTGTTCCTCGCCAGCGACGAAGCCTCCTACGTCAACGGCCAGGCCTTCCCGGTCGACGGCGGCCTCACGGCCTCGATGCCGTATGCGGGCAAGCCGATTTAGCCGAGCTGCCGCCACACTCTCCGCTGTCGTCCCGGCGAACGCCGGGACCCAGACCCACCGATCGGAATGAGGCAGGCAACTGACAGCGACATCCCACGAGAGATCACGCGGTAAGGGTCCCCGCGTTCGCGGGGATGACACCTGTTGTTGCTGCGCGACTGCCGCTCTTGCAGCCCAGTTGCGCGCAACAAACTCCGCTGTCGTCCCCGCGAACGCGGGGACCCATACCCCCAGGGAGCGGTTTGAGGCAGGCTGACGATTGGCTTTTTGCCCAACACTTCTGCTGCGGCGTATGGATCCCGCCCCTGCGCACCGCCAGCGCGTTCGAGCTGTCGATGCTTGGCCGCAATGACGATATCCAAACATGCGCATTGATTCCCGCAACGCTATCGCGCCCGAGTGATCCCAAGAACTCACCGCCCCTCGCAATCGAAGGGCGCAGGGAAGGCCAGGCGTCGGCTGACGCCTGCGGCCCGCCTGCGAAAAAGAATGCAGGCGGCAGGTACCACAGGTGCAGCCGGACAACACCCGGCCTTCCCTGCGCGATGGTCTTCACGCTTATACGCAGTCTGCCTGGTGCGCCGGGCTTGTTGGCCACCATGATCCGCGCGGCGCGCAAGCGCCGTCGCGAACGTAGCACCAGCATCGGGGTGCCAGCACGCTGCGACTTCACGTCCGCGCCCTGCCGTTCGTCCGCATAGCCAGGCTACGCTGCGACAGGATCGCGGCCACCGCTCCCCGCCCCGCGTGTCGTGACGATCGCGCGCAACGCCCCTTCGGTGGGACGGGATGGCTGGATCAAATCATAAATTTCGGAAAAGCGAAAGAGAATTCTTTCAATTCGCCGAACTGGAAGTCGCGATCACCTTGATCGTACTGGCGAACTTTTTTCCTTGAGACAGCTAGATCGAGGGTGGCCAGACCTGGGCCGAAGCGAGCAATCGAGGTGGGCCCGCGGAATGATTCGCGCGCTTCTGACCTCATGCATCGACGCCGCAGCGGTCGGCGTCACGTCGCTGCAAATGGTGATCGGGTTCAAGCGAGAACTCGAGCGCCAGCGGGATTTTTCCGGCCCACATCTTCGAACCGCCGGCTCCGACGTGTCGTCGAACCTCGCAAGCGGACCATTCCGGCCTCGCCGAAACGAAGGATGGACACCATGTCGAAACTATCGAAGCTAGCTTTGCTCACCTGTATCAGCGCCCTGACAGTCGGCGCAGCCATGACGAGCGCAAGCGCACGCGAGGTTCAGTGGCCGGGCTGCGAGCTCGTCTCCTGGACGGCCTGCGGCACCGAGATGCAAGTTCAGCAGGCCATGCGCCGCCAGAGCCGCGACACCTCGCCGATCTATATGAAGCAGACCGACCCGCGCTACAGCAGCTCGATGACCACGGCCGGTGGCGGCGGTGGAGGTGGCGGCGGCGGTGGTGGCGGTCGTTGAGCACCTCCGCCGACGCGCGTTCGCTGCGCAGCCCGAATGTGCCGCTTGTCAGCCGAAGCCCGACGGGCGAAGGCGCAAGCGACATCCGGGGTGCTTCACCGACAGCAGCGTTGACCCCGGATGTCGCTTCGCTCATCCGGGCCACGAACTACGACTACCCCGTCGCCCCGGCCTTCTGCGCGTAGGCCCAGGCCTGCTTGGTCATCGGCACCATGCGCTTGACCGACTCGATCGCCTTGTCGTTGGCGGCGGTGCCGTCGCGGATGCGGCCGATGATGCCCTGGAGAATGCCGGCGAGGCGGAACAGATTGTAGGCGAAGTACCAGTTGAGATCCGGCAGCTCCGTGCCGGTCACGCCGCGATAGATCTCCGCGGCCTCTTCCATGGTCGGAATGTTCAGCGCCTTCAGATCCACGCCGGCAAGGCCCGGCATGATCCACTGCATCAGGAGATAGGTGAAGTCGGCCATGGGATCGCCCAGCGTCGACAGCTCCCAGTCGAGCACCGCGATCACGCGCGGCTCGGTCGCATGGAAGATCATGTTGTCGAGCCGGTAGTCGCCGTGCACGATCGAGACGCGCTGCTGCGTGGGCAGCGTGCGCGGCAGCCACTCGATCAGCTTCTCCATTTCCGGCAGATGCTCGGTTTCCGAGGCGCGGTATTGCTTGGTCCAGCGGTCGACCTGGCGGGCAAAATAGTTGCCGGGCTTGCCGAAGTCGGCGAGGCCGATCGCGGCGGGATCGTAGGTGTGCAGCTTCGCCAAGGTCTCGATCTTGCTGGTGAAGATCGCGCGGCGCTCGGTCGCGGCGACATGCGGCAGGGTCGGATCCCAGAACACCCGGCCCTCCTCCATCGACATGATGTAGAAGGCCGAGCCGATCACGCCGTCGTCGTTGCACAGCGCATAGGCGTGCGCGACCGGAAAGCCCTGCTTGCCGAGGGCGGCGATGACGCGGAATTCGCGGTCGACCGCATGTGCCGACGGCAGCAGCTTGCCGAACGGCTTTCGCCTGAGCACGTAGGAGCGCGACGGCGTGTTGAGCCGATAGGTCGGGTTGGACTGGCCGCCCTTGAACTGCAGCACGGTCAGCGGGCCGGCATAGCCCTCGACATGCTCGGCCATCCAGGCCGCGAGCCTGGCCTCGTCGAACCGATGCCGCTCCTCGACCGGCTTGGTGCCGGAGAATTCTTCGTCCTTCTTGACGCCGTCGGCCACGACGAGGCTCCCTTCTGGCTGGTTCGTCATTCCGGGGCAGCCCGACAGGGCTGAACCCGGAATCTCGATCTTGACGGACTCATCTCTGGATTCCGGGTTCGACGCTGCGCGACGCCCCGGAATGACAGGAGCGGTGAGCCCCGGCATTCGCATTCGTAGGGTGGGCAAAGCGCAGCGTGCCCACCGTGTGACCTCGAACTCGAAATGGTGGGCACGCACCCGACTGCGCGCACAGCCGGAGGCTTTGCCCACCCGACGAGTTTACACTTAGTGGCGCGGCTCGTTGGCGTATTTCTTCATCTCGAGCCGGGCGATGGCGCGGTTGTGCACCTCGTCGGGGCCGTCGGCCAGGCGCAGCGTGCGGATATTGGCGTAGTCCTTGGCGAGACCCGCATCATCGGACACGCCGGCGCCGCCGAACGCCTGGATGGCGTCGTCGATGATCTTCAGCGCCATGTTGGGGGCGGCGACCTTGATCATGGCGATCTCGCCCTGCGCGGTTTTGTTGCCGACCTTGTCCATCATGTCGGCGGCCTTGAGGCACAACAGCCGGCACATCTCGATGTTGGTGCGCGCCTCGCCGATGCGCTGCTCCCACACCGAATGCTCGATGATCTTCTTGCCGAACGCGGTGCGCGTCATCAGCCGGCGCACCATCTTCTCCAGCGACTCCTCGGCCTTGCCGATGGTGCGCATGCAGTGATGGATGCGGCCGGGGCCGAGACGGCCTTGCGCGATCTCGAAGCCGCGGCCCTCGCCGAGCAGGATGTTCTCCGCGGGCACGCGCACGTTCTCGAGCAGCACCTGGGCGTGGCCGTGCGGCGCGTCGTCGAAGCCGAACACCGGCAGCATCTTCTCGACCTTGATGCCGGGCGTGTCGAGCGGCACCAGGATCTGCGACTGCTGCTGATGCTTGGCGGCCGACGGATCGGTCTTGCCCATCAGGATCGCGATCTTGCAGCGGGGATCGCCGACACCCGACGACCACCATTTGCGGCCGTTGATGACGTAGTGATCACCGTCGCGCACGATGCGGGTCTCGATGTTGGTGGCGTCGGAGGAAGCCACCGCCGGCTCGGTCATCAGGAAGGCCGAGCGGATCTCGCCGTCCATCAGCGGGCGCAGCCATTTGCGCTTCTGTTCCTTGGTGCCGTAGCGGATGAACACCTCCATGTTGCCGGTGTCCGGCGCCGAGCAGTTGAACACCTCGGAGGCCCAGGCGATGCGGCCCATCTCCTCCGACAGCAGCGCGTATTCCAGGTTGGTGAGGCCGGCGCCGCGGAACTCGTCGTCCTCGTGCGGCGACGGCGGCATGAACATGTTCCAGAGGCCTTCGGCCTTCGCCTTGGCCTTGAGGTCTTCGAGGATCGGGATCACCTTCCAGCGGTCGCCCTCGGCGTCCTGCTGCTTGTAGATCGGCACCGCCGGGCGGACATGCTTGGTCATGAAGCTGCGCACGCGCTCCAGCCATTCCTGCTGCTTCGCCGACATCGTGAAGTCCATGGGACTCTCCTTGGGTGTTTCCTCGAACCTTGTTGGGCCGCAGTGTCGGTCCGCGGGCCGCGTCCGCGCAAGAGCGTTCTTGCGCGGCACGATTTCGCGGAGAGCGTCGCTGCAGCGCCGAAATGTCGCCCCACGGAAGCACCGCGATTGACATTCCGGCCGTCTCAAACAATAGTTTCATACAATTGTTTGAAACGCAACGGGGGAGCACGCATGGCGACCGACCAGACCCGGACTGCGATCCTCGTGGCGGCCGAGCGGCTCTACGCCGAGCGCGGCTTCTCCGACGTCACGCTGCGCGACATCGTGGCGGCGGCGAACGTCAATCTCGCCGCGGTGAACTATCATTTCGGCTCCAAGGACGAATTGATCGCCGAGCTGTTCGTGACGCGGTCGATCGCGCTCAACCGCGAGCGCTTGCGCGAATTACGCGAAGCCGAGGATGCCGGCGGCGGCCGCGCCGACATCAGCGCCATCCTGCGCGCTTTGGTCGGCCCGATCCTGCGCGGCTGCCTGGGGCCGGAAAACCAGCGTTCGCCAGTGGCGCAGTTCATGATCCGCGCCTCGATCGAATCGGTGCCACCGATCCGCCGCATCAAGACCAAGGAAATCGACCATCTGCGCAAATTCGCGGCGGCCATGCAGCGGGCGCTGCCGGACAGCTCCGAGGTCGACCTGTTCTGGGGCCTGAACTTCGCGCTGGCCATGGCGCACCACACGATCCGCGAGAGCGAGCGCCTGACCAAGCTGTCGGACGGCCGCTGCGACCTAGACGATGTCGAGGATGTGATCGACCGCGTCGTGCGCGCCGCTGTGCTCGGCTTGACCGCGCGGGCGCCGGCGGCAAAGTCAGCGCCGAAGGTCGCCGCGCGCGAGGCGCGCTAAAATGGAGCAAGCCCGATGACGCCGCGCCTGCGATTGATCATGGCCATCACCGCCACGGTGCTTGCGATGGTCTCGGCCAGCGAGCCGGTGTTCGCCCGCGGCGCCGCCGCCAACATCATGAACTCGCCCGGCTATCAACGCCGCCTGCAGGAATCGCGGCAGCAGCTCGGGGCGCCGCAGCCTGCGTCACACGTGGCAGAGCCGCGCTATCACGCGCCGCGATACAAGGCGAGGCGGCACCAGCGCCGCCACGCACACTAACAATGGGGTTCGACGCCCTCTCCCCGTCATTGCGAGCGCAGCGAAGCAATCCAGAGTTCCGCCCACCAGCCTGGATTGCTTCGCTGCGCTCGCAATGACGGTGGAGGGAGCGGACTGTTCTCGCTCGCATCGTCGTCCGCACCGCGAGAGCGGCGCGGACCGGAGGTGGCTATGTGCCCTACACCACCCCTTGCTGCTTCAACGCCGCAATCCTCTCTTCGTCATAGCCGAGCCCGGACAGCACGTCCTGCGTATGCTCGCCGAGCAGCGGCGGCGCGCGGTAGTCGGTGATCGGCGTCCCCGAGAAGGTCAGCGCGTTGCGGATCACCGACAGCTGCGGCTCGAATTTGTGATCGACCTTCACCTCCATGCCGCGCGAGCGGACGTGCGGATCGGCAAAGACGTGGGCGAAATCGTTCACCGGGCCGCAAGGGACGCCGGCCTTCTCCAGCTCCTCCAGCCAATGCGCGACCGAGTTCTTCAGGAACAGGCCGGCGAAGATCGCCATGATCTCCTTGCCGTTGACGACGCGCTCGTTGTTCTTGACGAATTTCGGGTTCGTAGCCAGCTCCGGTGCCCCCAACACCGCGCAGGTGCGCGCGAACTGCGCGTCGTTGCCGACCACCAGCATCAGCTCGCCGTCGGTGCAGCGGAACACACCGGCCGGCATGCCGCCATTGCCCCAGGTGCCGCGGCGCGGCGGCGACTTGCCGTTGATCAGGAAGATCTGCGCGTAATGCGACAGCGAGGCGATCACGGTGTCGAACAGGCAAACGTCGACATGCTGGCCGCCGCCGCCATTGACGTCGCGGTGATACAGAGCCGAGAGGATACCGATCGAGGTGTTCATGCCGGTCATGTAGTCGACGATCGACGGACCGACCTTCATCGGCCCTGCCCCCGGCTCGCCGTCCATGTGGCCGGTGACGCTCATCAGCCCGCCCATCGCCTGGAAGATCGCGTCATAGCCGGCACGCGGCGCATACGGCCCGGTCTGGCCGAAGCCGGTCACGGAGCAGTAGATCACGTCGGGATTGACCGCCTTGATGGCCTCGTAGTCGAGGCCGTAGCGCTTGAGGTCGCCGACCTTGTAGTTCTCCATGAACACGTCGCAGTCCTTCGCGAGCGCGCGGATGATCTCCTGCCCTTCCGGCGAGGCGATGTTGACCGTGACCGACTTCTTGTTGCGGTTGGCGCAGATGTAGAACGAATTGTTGTTGTTGGCCTTGCCCTCCGGGTCCTTCAGGTAGGGCGGGCCGAACGCGCGCGCGTCGTCGCCGGTGCCCGGCCGCTCGATCTTGATCACCTCGGCGCCGAGATCGGCCAGCATCTGAGCGGACAGCGGTCCGGCCAGCACGCGCGTGAGGTCGAGAATCTTGATGCCAGAAAGCGGCAGCGCCGACATGGAGTTCCTCCGGGAGCTTATTCCTTTTGGCGGACATGCCCCGGGAGGCGCCGCCAGTTACTCGCGGATACACCATTTCGCGGCCCCGAGCACTGCGCTCTCGGCATGCCGCAATGTCGTTGGGGACGCATGCCCGTCTGCCACCATGGAGGTCGTCATTCCGGGGCGTGCGCAGCACGAGCCCGGAATCCATCCGTCCGCATCACCTGCCGCCCGATGGATTCCGGGCTCGCGCTGCGCGCGCCCCGGAATGACACCGGCCGTGGCGCCGACAGTTATGGATAACTTCCAGAGCGCTACGCCGCGCGCAGCTGGCTCACGAACTGGTCGACATCGTGGCGGAGGTCGGCGGACAGCTTCGACAGGGTGCGGACGGAGTCGAGCACCCCGCCGGCGGCCTGGCCGGTGGCGGCGGTCGCTTCGGAGACGGTCGAGATGTTCTGCGACACCGCGTTGGTTCCCTCCGAGGCCTGCTGCACGTTGCGGGCGATCTCGCGGGTGGCCGCGCCCTGCTGCTCGACAGCAGCCGCGATCGCCGAGGCGATCTGGTTGACGCGCTGAATGGTCGAGGAGATCGCCTGGATGGCGTCGACCGAGGCCTTGGTGGCCGACTGGATGCCGGCGACCTGGGAGGTGATCTCCTCCGTCGCTTTCGCGGTCTGGTTGGCGAGCGTCTTGACCTCCGCGGCCACGACCGCAAAGCCCTTGCCGG
>NZ_CAFI01000481.1 GCF_000239775.1 Bradyrhizobium sp. ORS 375 | reverse complement strand
CGCCAAAACGACGACCCGACGTTGCCGGCCAGCCACGTCGCCGATCTCACTTTCGTGCGCGCCGCCGATTTCGTCGGGGGCGGTGTCGGCAGCGTGCCGGGAATGCTGATGAAGACGAGTGAGCAGGCGCGCGGCACGCCGCTGGCCGGGCTTGCCGTGAAGGTGACGGAAGGGTCGTTTCTGGTCGGCTTCTCCGACGTTCAGGCCGACCGGGTGCGAAACGAGGAGCTTCTCGCCGGGCGCGAATGGATCGACATTCCCCTGGTCTACACCAACGAGCGACGGGGCATTCTGGCGATCGGGAAAGGTCCGACTGGGGATCGCGTGTTCGCGGATGCCTTCGCGGCCTGGGACAAGGCCCAGCGAGCGCAGTAAGCTTTGCAATAAGATGATCGGCGGAGCGGCGATTTGGAGCGGGCGAAGGGGTTCGAACCCTCGACCCCGACCTTGGCAAGGTCGTGCTCTACCACTGAGCTACACCCGCATCCGTGACGCCTGAGCGGCGTGGCCGCCAGCGACGGGCAGACCTATGCCAAATGCCGCGGACGAATGCAACAGGTCTGCGACAGGTTTCGTGTGCCGGCGGCCTTCAATTTTGGGTGTCGGAGGCGACCAAACCGGGTGGAATCGGCCATTGGCCGGCCTTGAGCCCGGCCGGATTGAAATTTCCCAGGCGACCGCCACTTAAAGCGATGGAAACCGTGTATTGAGGCGCGGCGGCGGCCGGTTCCCGGCGCGCTGCCCATCCCAGATTTTTTCGGACGAGGACCTCGTGACCATTGTTGAGCAGGGCGGCGGAGCGGCGCCGCAGGTGCCGGATCTGATCAAGGACACCACCACGCAGACCTTCGTGAAGGACGTGATCGAGGAATCGAAGCGTCAGCCGGTCCTCATCGACTTCTGGGCGCCGTGGTGCGGACCGTGCAAGCAGCTGACCCCGATCCTGGAGAAGGCCGTCAAGGCCGCCAAGGGCAAGGTCAAGCTGGTCAAGATGAACATCGACGAGCATCCGGCCATTCCGGGCCAGATGGGCATCCAGTCGATCCCGGCCGTGATCGCCTTCGTCGGCGGACGCCCTGCGGATGGCTTCATGGGCGCCGTGCCCGAGAGCCAGATCAATGCCTTCATCGAGAAGATCACCAAGGGCGTTCCCGGCGTCGGCGAGCCCGACATCAACGAGATCCTCAAGGAAGCCGAGGCGGTGTTGGCGGAGGGCGATCCGGCCGGCGCGGCGCAGATCTACGCCGAGGTGCTGTCGTTCGACGCCGCCAACGTTCCCGCGCTTGCCGGCCTCGCGAAATGCTATCTCGAAACCGGTGCGATCGAGCAGGCCAAGGAGACGTTGGCCCAGGTGCCTGAAGCCAAGCGCAGCGACTCGGCCGTCTCGGCCGTCCAGGCCGCCATCGATCTGGCCGAGCAGGCGCAGTCGCTCGGCCCCATCGGTGAGCTCGAACAGAAGGTCGCCACCAATCCAGTCGATCATCAGGCGCGTTTCGATCTCGCGATTGCGCTCAACGCTGCGGGCAAGCGGAAGGAAGCCACCGACCACCTGCTCGAGATCGTCAAGCGCGACCGCAAATGGAACGAGGACGGCGCGCGCAAGCAGCTCGTCCAGTTCTTCGAAGCCTGGGGCGGCGCCGACGAGGCCACCGTCGAGGGCCGCAAGCGGCTGTCGACGATTCTGTTCTCGTAGATTCCCTCGGGCGGGGCGCGGTCTTCAGCGGATAGCAGTCGAGCGGACACGAGGTATCGCATGCCGATCAATGCCGAATATCGCGGTCCTGCCGAGCTGCCGGAGATCATCCCGGTGTTTCCGCTCGCCGGTGCGCTCCTGCTCCCGCGCGGCCAAATGCCGCTGAACATTTTTGAGCCGCGCTACCTCGCGATGGTCGACGACGCCTTCCGCGACGGCCATCGGTTGATCGGCATGATCCAGCCCGATGTCACGCACTCGTCCAGCGAAGAGCGGCCGGTGCTGTTTAAGGTCGGCTGCGTCGGCCGGATCACGCAGCTCGCCGAATCCGGCGATGGCCGCTACATCCTCGAACTCACCGGCGTGTCACGGTTTAAAGTGGTCGAGGAGATGACGGTGCTGACGCCGTATCGTCAGTGCAAGGTCGACTATTTCCCGTTCATCGACGACTTTACCGCGCGGAAGGGAGAAAATGCCGTCGACCGCGAGGCGCTGCTGGCGGTGCTGACCGATTTTCTGAAGGCGAACAACCTGAAGGTCGATTGGGCCGGCATCGAGGCCGCGCCGAACGAGGCGCTCGTCAACGCCCTGGCGATGATGTCGCCTTACGGTCCCGCCGAGAAGCAGGCCATGCTGGAGGCGCCGGACCTCAAGACGCGCGCCGAGATCCTGGTCGCCGTCACCGAGATGGACCTCGCCAAGAAACGGACCTCCGGCGATCCGCCGCTGCAGTGATCGCGCGAGCTATCACTCGGCAGCGACGGCGCGCGGCGGAGCCGGCGTCGCCGTGAGTCGCATCAGCGCGATCGTCGCCACGATCACCCCGACATAGACCGCGAGCTGCATGGCGGTCGGCTGGTCGGTATAGCCGATCAGCGCCTTCAGCGTCCGTCCGGCGAGACCCTTCTCCGGCAGAACCGCACTCGAATCCCATATCACCTGGTCGAACGAGGTCAGCCAGTTGGCGCGGGCGAGGAAGAACACGGCCTGGGCGGCCATGCCGGCGGACAACAAGGTGATCAGAACAGTGGTGGTCCGAAACAGCGCGCGCGGCGGGATCCGCATCAGGCCGAGATAGGTCGCAAGGCAGACGGCGACCCCGAGCAGCAGGCCGAGCGCGCCGCCGCCGAGCAGCGCACGGCCACCGCCCTCATCCGACGCCGCGACGCCATAGAGGAACAGCGCCACCTCGCTGCCCTCGCGCAGCACGGCGATTGCAATCACCGTCGCCAGCGCGACCAACGGCTTGGCCCCTTCGGCGACCGCCTGCCCCATCGTGCGCAGTTCGCTGGCCATCTCGCGGCCGTGCCGGGCCATCCAGACATTGTGCCAGGTCAGCATGATCACGGCGGTGGAGAGGATCGCCGCATTGAACACCTCCTGCCCCATGCCTTCGAACAGCTGCGTCAGCGTGCCCGCGAAAGCCGCGACGATGCAGGCACCGACGAGCCCGGCAAACAGTCCAGCACCGATCCAGCGCAGGCGATGCGGGACTGCGCTGGTGACGGCCAGCACGATGCCGACGATCAGGCCGGCCTCGAACACTTCGCGGAAGACGATGATCAGTGCGGCAAGCATGGGACCAGGACCTATTGGACGTTGACGAAGCCGCGGGCCTTTTCGTTGAAGTCGTTGTAGAACTCATAGCGACCCGACTTCATCGCCCGAACGTTGAGGATGGCCTCGCTGTTGGCCGCGATCACCTTCTCGATCTTCAGGGTCTCGCTCTCGAACTCGATCGCCTTGCCTTCCATGTTCTTGACGCGGATGGTCAGCGGCGCATCGGCTGGAACCGTCGGCTCCTTGGGTTCGAACTGGCCGTTCGCATAAGTGAGGCAGATCTCGTTCGGCCCCCCAGCCTGCACCTGCGTCGCCAGCAGCAGCATGCCGAGACCGCCGCCTGCAACGACCACCCTTCGCACCACGTCGACCAACATCGATCAGTCCTCTCGTATTCAGCCAAGCAAATCGGAGAACTGGTACACGACCGCATCGAGCGACGACGGCGCGGTACCCGTTCGCGACGACGAACAGCTAAGCGGCCCGCCGCCGGGTCTGCAAAGAGACTCCTTCTAAGTTGGAACCATTCTTTGCGAATGTGTCGCGGCAGTGGCGAGCGCTTGGCTGCGAGCGGCCTTGCGGCTCCGTTTCGTTACGAAGTTCGCGGGCTCGCCATATCACTGCCGCGCATTGCGGAGTGTGGTCGAGACTTGGCTGTTTGATTGCTGATGCAAAGCGAAGACGAGACGAGATCTGGGCGCACTCTCGCCCGCTGCAGCTCGCCGCCTTGCGCGGGCCGCTCAATAGCCTGCCGCCGCGAGCGCCACGACGCCAACGAGCATGATCCAGCCCGGATGGCGTGCACGCGTGGCCACCGCGTTGGCGACTGCGGCGAAGGCGAACACGCCGATCGCCATGATGACAATCCAATGACGCGCCGCCTCGGAGCCCAGCGCTGGTGCTGCGACCAGCAGGGCGCCGAAGCCGATCCACGCCACCGTCCCCGCCTGCCAGACAAGCCGCAGCAGGGTCCGCAGCCGCTCCGGGGAGATCGTCGCCCGGGCAAAGACGACCGTCTCGCCGAGAACACCATGGATCAGCGCGACCGCGATCGACGCCAGCCCGGCAGCCTGCAACACGACATCACGCATCGCATCCTCCATACAGTACTGTATGGAGGATGCATCCGATTCTGGCGCCCGTCAATACAGTTGTGTATGGAGAGCGCGATGGTGACGACATGAGCGAGCAGCTCTCTGCCAAGGACTGGCTCGACCAGGGCCTCAGGATATTGGCCAGTCAGGGCTTCACGGCGCTGAAGGCGGAGCCGATGGCCAAGGCCATGGGCGTGTCCCGCGGCAGCTTCTATTGGCATTTCGCCGATGTAGCGACGTTTCACGCCGAATTGCTGAAGCATTGGCGGGAGATCGCGGCCGAGCAGGTCATCAGCGGCGTCGAGGCCAGTGCTGGCGCCGAGCCAGCGATCGCGGTGCTGCTACGCCGCAGCTTCACGATCAGGGCCGCCCTGGAGCGGGCCGTCCGCAGCTGGGCCGCATCCGACGCCGTCGCACAGCAGGCGGTCCAGGCAATCGACAAGCGGCGGCTCGGCTACATCCAGAGCCTGCTCGCCGCCGATGGCCTGGCCCCGGAGATCGCGGCGGCCCGTGCCCAGGTGCTGTACTGGGCGTTCCTCGGCTACGCCTTGTCGGGCCGGCCACTGCCCGCCGCGCAGCAGGACGCCGTGCTCAGCGAGCTGATCCGGATCGCGCTGCTCAGGCCGTGAGGGGACGACAGCGCGGCCGCTTGTGTGATAGAGAGGCGGCCGCCGGAGACAGATGCCATGAACGCCCCGCTCGAACGCCCCGCCAATTCCGTCGATCCCAAGCTGCTCGAAATCCTGGTCTGCCCGATGACCAAAGGCCCGCTGGAGTATGACGCGGCCAAGCAGGAGCTGGTGTCGCGCTCGGCGAAGCTCGCTTATCCGATCCGCGACGGCATTCCGATCATGCTGCCCGAGGAAGCGCGGAAGATCGACTGACCGATGCGGGCCGTCGTCATCCGCTGCGCGCTGGCCCTGGCCCTCCTCACCTCGGCGGCCTCCGCTGAGGAGAGCGCAATCCGCGTGGGCGCCATCGACGCCGTGCTGACCACGCCATCCGGCGTCGAGCGGCCGCCGGTCGCGCTGCTGATCGCCGGGTCCGGGTCGACGGACCGGGATGGCAACGGGCCGCAGCTGAAGCCGGCGACCCTGAAGAAGCTCGCCGAGCAGCTCGCCGCCCGCGGCATCGCCAGCCTCCGCTACGACAAGCGTGGCGCGGGCGGCTGGAAGTCGGAGTTCGGCAAGCCGCAGGACTTCCGCTTCAAGGACTATGTCGACGACAGCGCCGCGCTCGTCGACTTTCTGCGCGGCAAGTTCGCGCGCATCGCGCTCGTCGGCCACAGCGAAGGCGGTCTGGTCGCGATCCTCACCGCCCGCCGCACTCCGGTCGATCGCCTCGTCCTGCTCGCGGCATCGGCGCGGCGGCAGGGCGACCTGCTCAAGGCGCAGCTCGAGAAGAAGCTGCCGGCCACGAAGATGGAGCCGGTCGCCAAGGCGATCGATGCCATCATGGCCGGGCAGATCGTCGATCCGCCGCCGCCGGAGTTGCCGATCGCGCCGAGCATGCAACCCGGCATCGGCTCCGCCTTCACCGAGGATCCGATCGATCCTCTGAAGCAGCTCGTGATCCCGATCCTGATCGTCGGTGGCGGTCGCGATCAGCAGGTCGCCCGCCTCGACATGGTCGCGCTCGCCGCCGCAGCTCCGGCCGCCAAGACACTGTGGTTGCCGGAGATGAACCACGTCCTGGTCGACGTCGCCAACGAGGACGAGAACCTGTCGTCCTACAACGACCCGGACCGCCCGCTCGATCCCGACATGGTCGACGCCGTCGCCGGCTTCATCGCCGCTGCAGGCCCGCGCTAGAGCACGATGTGTTTCCACGGAACCGCATCTGGCAGCCTCGCGCACGTCCCTAACTTCGCAGCGCGCAGCTTTGAGATGAGCCCCACTGTCACCCTCGCCTGGAGGGGGAGGGTCGGCTCATAGGCGCGAAAGCGCGTGTGAGCCGGGGTGAGGTGATCTCTCCACTGGCACCGGTTTCCACGACTTCACCCCACCCCGCTCGCCCGCTTCGCGCGCGAGCACCCCTCCCCCTCCAGCGGAGGGTGAGAGCGAGATCGCGGCGCCTTGCCATCGTCATTCATCGGCGGTTTTGCGACCGCCGCACAGAGCGGCCGGTGCGCATCATCCTAGTCGTCAGTCGGAGCATCATGTTTCCACGACATCGGCATCATGCTCCAGCTGCTACAACGCCTCGCCTTTCAAAAGCCGCGGCATCTCGCCGGTGAGGCCTGCGGCCTGCTTGATGAACAGCTCCTTCAATGGCGGCGCGCGATCGACGAGGCCGAGGCCGATGTCGCGCACGGTGCGCAGCAAGGTCGACTTGTTCGAGAACAGGAAGTTCAGCGAGTTCGTGGCGACGCCCATCGCCATGGTGTCGAAACGGCGCCAGCGCTGATAGCTTTCGAGCACATCGACCTGCCCCGGATCGATCCCCATCCGCGCGGCATCCACCACGACCTCGGCCAGCGCAGCGACGTCCTTGAGGCCCATGTTGAGCCCCTGCCCCGCGATCGGATGGATCACATGGGCGGCGTCGCCGACCAGCGCCAAGCGCGGCGCGATGAAGGAGCGGGCGACGAAATAGGACAGCGGAAACGCGCGAGGCTGATCGAGCACCTTGAGCTCGCCGAGATGCAGGCCGGCGCGTTTCTCCAGCTCGGCATGGAATTCGTCGGCACTGAGCGCCACCAGACGCTGCGCCTCCCTGCGCCGCTCGGTCCACACCAGCGACGAGCGCTTGCCGGTCAGCGGCAGGATCGCGAACGGTCCGGGCGGCAGGAAATGCTCCTCGGCGCGACCGTTATGGTCGCGCTCGTGACCGACGGTGACGACGATGCCGGACTGGTCGTAGTCCCAGCCATGGGTCTGGATGCCCGCGCGCTCGCGCAGCCTGGATCGCGCGCCGTCGGCCGCCACCAGCAGGCTCGCCTCGAGTTCGCTGCCATCGCCGAGCGTCACCGCGACGGCGTCGGTCCGTGTCTTGAAGCCGGTCACCGGCATCGCCTTGAGCTCGACGCCGGCGGCCTCGGCATGCTTGACCAGCGCATCGATCAGCAGCCGGTTCTCGACCATATGCGCGAACGGCTCGCCGGCCTCGACCTGCCCCGCGAAGGTCAGGAAGGCCGGTCGCGTCGCGTCCTCGAGCCTGGAATCGGTGATCACCATGTCGAGGATCGGCTGCGCCTCAGGCGCCACGTCGCCCCACACGCCAATCGCGTCGAACAGCTTGCGGCAGGCCGCGACGATGGCGCTGGCGCGCGGATCGCGGCTCGGCCTGTTGGCGAGCGCCGGATCGGCCACGATCACCGGCACCTCGGCGCCGAGGCCCTGCCGCAGCGCCAGCGCGAGCGCCAGGCCGGCAAAGGCCCCGCCACAAATGACAATGCTTCGCTGTGTCGTCATGACGCCCTGCTCACGGTTGCTCTTGCGGGTGGAGTATAGCTAGGCGAAACAGAGGGCAGAACCAAGGGCCGCGACCCCCATCCGACGTTTGCGGATGGCTGATGCCTGCAAAAGCGGGCCGGAGCCGGCGGCCGAGCCAGCGAAAGCACCATGCCATGTCCAAGGGACTGATCGACCTGATCTCGATCCTCGATCTCGAGCCGATCGAGGTGAACCTGTTCCGCGGCAACAGCCCGAAGACCAGCTGGCAGCGCGTGTTCGGCGGCCAGGTGATCGGCCAGGCGATGATGGCGGCCTGCCGCACCGTGGAGGGCCGGCTGCCGCATTCGCTGCACTGCTATTTCATCCTGCCCGGCGATCCGCAGGTGCCGATCATCTACCAGGTCGAGCGGCTGCGCGACGGCAAGAGCTATGCGACGCGCCGCGTCACCGCGATCCAGCACGGCAACGCGATCTTCTCGATCATGGTCTCCTTCCACAGCGACGAGGAGAGCGCGTTCAACCACCAGGACAAGATGCCGGACGTGCCGCCGCCGGAGAAGCTGACGGCCGAGGAGATCTCCAAGCAGCCGATGTTTCAGGAGGTCTTCCAGCGCATGCCGGACTTCATCCGCCGCTATTACGAATCCGATCGCCCCATCGAATTGCGTCCCGTCGAGCTCAGCCGCTATTTCGGCCAGAAGATCGACGACGGCCGCATCCATGTCTGGATCAAGACGGCCGCCACGCTGCCGGACGATCCGGCGCTGCACATGTGCGCGTTGGCCTATGCGTCGGACTTCTCGCTGCTCGACGCGGTCATGGCGCGCTACGGCCGGACCCTGTTCGACAAGCGCATGATGCCGGCGTCGCTTGATCATGCGATGTGGTTTCACCGGCCGTTCCGCGCCGACGAATGGCTGCTCTATGCGCAGGATTCGCCGAGCGCGCAGGGTGGCCGCGGGCTGACCCGCGGCTCGATCTTCAAGCCCGACGGCACGCTGGTCGCCTCCGTCGCGCAGGAGGGATCAATCCGCGAGCGCCGGTCGTAGCTGCGTCACATCGGCTGCGCGGTGCGCGGCACCAGCGCGAACTGGCCGATGTACCAGACGCTGTACCAGCGCAGCAGCCACGGGATCGGAATGATGAAGGCGCAGCCGAAGGTCAACACCAGGGTGCGCCAGAGCACCTGCAGGCCCGAGGCGTTGAACACCAGCTCGCGGCGCGAGCCCTGGACGTTGCGGCACATCCAGCGCATCCATGCCGTCAGCACCCAGGCCCAACCGACGATGGTGATGCTGGAGACCAGCAACAGCAGGTACCAGCCGACATAGGCAAGCGGATTGCCTTCGAAGCGGAGCGGCAGCGGCTCGCCGTTGGAGGCCAGCTTGGTGACGACCCAGCGCACCACCATCCAGCCCAGGATGGCCGGACCGAGCAAGGAGATCACGCTCAGGATCGGCCGGTCGCTGAAGCCGACATAGGTCAGCACGCCCATGCCGATGAAGACGTACCAGATGTCCAGCGGCTGGCCGGTGAAGGTGAGATTGGGCCGGCCGGGCACCCTGATCCGCTCGATGACATAGCGATAGAGATAGACGGCAGTCCACGGCGTGATAACGACCAGGAACTGGCCGAGCACGTACAACAGCGTCCAGCCAAGATAGGGCCAGGTATCGAGCTTGGCCGAGAGCGCCCCCGTGGAGACGGCGCTGCCGCCATCGAAGGCAGGCGGGCCGGCCGGTGAAATACTGGGCATGCCCGACATCAGCCCGGGAATCCGCCCGGCCTTCTCCCAGCCGGCCATGCCGTCGCTCCACAGCAAGGTCTCGGCGGTCACGACGCCCCTGGCAATCAGGTCGCGCAACTCGTCTTCCGAAACGGGCCCCTGCTGCTGACCTTGGGCGGCGTAATACCAGGAACGATTCGACATGGGAGGTCCTTGAATAAGGGAGGCAACAAAACGTCTTCCATCTGTCTGTCGATGGCGCATTGCGTTCAGTGATATCGGTCACTCCTTGACGTTTTCACTTAACGCTGCGCTGATTTTGTGCCATTTGCCTAGGAACAGGCCAGAACGGCCGTCCAAAGCCTGCCTCCGAAACAGGCTGCTCCGCGTTGAGGAAATCAAGGCCCGCCCATGAAGCTCGTCGTCGCGATCATCAAACCCTTCAAGCTCGACGAGGTGCGCCAGGCCCTCACCGCGATCGGCGTGCACGGCATGACCGTGACCGAGGTCAAGGGCTACGGCCGCCAGAAGGGTCATACTGAGATTTATCGCGGCGCCGAATATATCGTGAACTTCCTGCCCAAGCTGCGCATCGAGATCGCGGTCAACTCCGACATCGCGGACAAGGCGGTCGAGGTGATCACTACGCATGCGCGCACCGGCCAGATCGGCGACGGCAAGATCTTCGTCACGCCGATCGATCATGCCCGCCGCATCCGGACCGGCGAGACCGACAGCGACGCTCTCTAAACAGCCGCAACGGCGGCACGCCCGCCGCAATGGCGCGGCGGAGCGAACATTCTCAATCTGATCTGACATGCCGGGGGGACTGTCATGGGGACCTGCGCGTCTCGTTGCCCGCGCGCGTCTGCAGCTTTGGCTGCCGCGGGCGCCGTTATCTTCACCACGCCGGCTTCGGCCGCCGCGCCATCCACCATCGACGCGGCCGACACCGCCTGGATGATCGTCGCCACCGCGCTGGTGCTGATGATGACGATCCCGGGTCTCGCGCTGTTCTACTCGGGCATGGTGCGCAAAAAGAACGTGCTGGCGACGATGGCGCAGAGCCTCGCCGCCGTCATGCTGATCTCGATCCTGTGGGTCGCGTTCGGCTACTCGCTGGCGTTCGTCGGCGACGGCCCCTGGATCGGCACGCTCGACCGCGCCTTCCTCGCCGGCATGGGCATGGACAGCGTGCATCCCGGCGCCAAGACCATCCCCGAAGCGCTGTTCATGCTGTACCAGATGACGTTCGCGATCATCACGGTGGCGCTGGTGGCGGGGTCGGTCGCCGACCGCATGCGCTTCTCCGCCTATCTGGTGTTCGGCGTCGCCTGGTTCATCTTCGTCTATCTGCCGCTGGCACATTGGATCTGGGGCGGCGGCTTCCTCTCCCAGGCCGGTGTGGTTGATTTCGCCGGTGGCCTCGTGGTGCATCTCTCCGCCGGCACCGGCGGGTTGGTGGCCGCGCTGGTGATGGGACGCCGCCATGGCTATGGCAGCGAGAACCTGTCGCCGTTCGACCTGTCGCTCGCGGTGGTCGGCACCGGCCTGCTGTGGGTCGGCTGGTTCGGCTTCAATGGCGGCTCGGCGCTGTCAGCCAACGCTCATGCCGTGATGGCCATCCTCACGACGCATCTCGCCGCCTGCGCCGGCGCCGTGACCTGGGGCGCTCTGGAATGGTCGACTCGCCGCAAGCCGTCGGTCCTCGGCATGATCTCCGGCGCGGTCGCCGGCCTCGGCACCATCACCCCGGCCTCGGGCTACGTCGCGCCCTGGCACGGCCTCGTCATCGGCGCGCTCGCCGGTATCATCTGCTACTGGGCCTGCACCTCGCTGAAGCACCGCTTCAACTATGACGATTCGCTCGACGTGTTCGGCGTCCATGGCATCGGCGGGCTCACTGGCACGCTGATGGCCGGCGTGTTCGCGACCGCGGCGATCGGCGGCACAGCTGGGCTGATCGAGGGCAATCCGAAGCAGTTGCTCTCGCAGCTCTATGGCGTGGCCGTCACCCTGGTGTGGTCGGGCGGGGTGACCTGGGGCCTGCTGAAGCTGGTCAGCGCCTTCGTGCCGCTGCGGGTGTCCCGCGAGCAGGAACTCGAGGGTCTCGACATCTCCCAGCACGGCGAGGCGCTGCAGTAATTGGCGGCATCTGACCGGTTCTGAGTCGCGGGAATCTGCCCGCGCAGTGAGCAGCATTGTGTCTTGAGCCTGTCCTGCGCATTTTTTGCGCAGGAGCGCCCATTCATTGGGCGCGACCGAATAGCGCAGGCTCCCAAGCCCCCCCTGAGGGCCGAAAAGATCAGGATTCACGGCTCGTTAGCCCTGACCAGCCGTCTGGCACGGCATTTGATTCTACGGCCCCGGCTGTGCCCGCGTCGTGAAGCTCTCTCCGCGTGGTGAACCTCAGTCGACAGGAAGCGCTCGGTAACGTCCGTGCCGGGCCCAAGCGGGGATAGGACCCATGAAAATTGTTATGGCGATCATTAAGCCATTCAAGCTCGAAGAAGTCCGGGACGCCCTGACCGCCATCGGCGTTCATGGTCTCACGGTCACGGAAGTGAAGGGATACGGCCGCCAGAAAGGCCACACGGAAATCTACCGCGGCGCCGAATATGCGGTGAGCTTCCTGCCCAAGATCAAGATCGAGGTCGCGATCCCCTCCGACCAGGTCGACAAGACCATCGATGCGATCTCCTCGGCCGCCAAGACCGGCCAGATCGGCGACGGCAAGATCTTCGTCATCAGCCTCGAGCACGCCGTGCGCATCCGCACCGGCGAAGCGGACGCTGCGGCTCTCTGATTTCGCGCTCAAACCAGAACACTTACGGAGTAGAATAAAATGACGTTCAAACGTCCAACCAGCGCGGGATGGGTTACGCTCGCAATCGCCGGGCTCTGCGTCGCAGGCCTCGCCGATGTGGCGTTCGCCGAGGACGCGCCGGCCGCGGCTGCTGCTGCCGCCCCCGTTCCCAACAAGGGCGACGTCGCCTGGATGCTGATCTCCAGCGCACTCGTCCTGATGATGTCCGTCCCCGGCCTCGCGCTGTTCTACGGCGGTCTCGTCCGCACCAAGAACATGGCCTCCGTCCTGACCCAGGTGTTCGCGATCGTCGCCATGGTCGGCGTGGTCTGGACGCTGTACGGCTACTCGCTCGCCTTCACCGACGGCGGCAGCATGACCAAATATGTCGGCGGCTTCGCCAAGGCCTTCCTGCACGGTGTCGACGCCAACTCCACGGCCGCCACCTTCTCGAACGGCGTCGTGATCCCGGAGCTGGCCTACTTCGTGTTCCAGATGACCTTCGCGATGATCACCCCGGCCCTGATCGTCGGCGCCTTCGCCGAGCGCATCAAGTTCTCGGCGGTGATGCTGTTCGTGCTGCTGTGGGTGACCTTCATCTACTTCCCGATCGCGCATTGGGTCTGGTACGTGCCCGCGCCGGATGACGTCGCTGCCGCCGCCAAGGCTCTCGCTGCCGCTACCGACGCCGCTGCCAAGACCGCCGCTCAGGCCAAGCTCGACGAAATCACCAGCAACGCCGGCTGGCTGTTCCAGGCGGGCGCGCTGGACTTCGCCGGCGGCACCGTGGTGCACATCAACGCTGGCATCGCGGGCCTCGTCGGCGCCGTGCTGATCGGCAAGCGCACCGGCTACGGCAAGGAGCTGATGGCTCCGCACTCGCTGACCATGACCATGATCGGCGCCGCGCTGCTGTGGGTCGGCTGGTTCGGCTTCAACGCCGGCTCCAACCTGGAATCCAACGGCGTGACCGCGCTGGCCTTCGTCAACACCATGGTCGCCACCGCCGGTGCGGCGCTGTCCTGGCTGCTGTGCGAATGGGCCGTCAAGGGCAAGCCCTCGCTGCTCGGCATCTGCTCGGGTGCGGTCGCCGGTCTCGTCGCCGTCACGCCGGCCTCCGGCTATGCCGGTCCGATCGGCGCGCTGGTCCTCGGCCTGATCGTCTCGCCGGTTTGCCTGTTCTTCGTCTCCACCGTGAAGAACGCGCTGGGCTATGACGACGCGCTGGACGTCTTCGGTGTCCACTGCGTCGGCGGCATCATCGGCGCTCTCGCCACCGGCATCCTGGTCAACCCGGCTCTCGGCGGCGTCGGCATCACCGACTACACCAACGTCACCGGCAACAACGCTGGCACCTACGAGTTCGGCACGCAGATGCTGGCTCAGATCAAGGCTGTCCTCGCCACGCTGGTGTGGTCGGGCGTCGGCTCGGCGATCCTCTACAAGGTCGTCGACGTGATCATCGGGCTGCGCCCGACGGTCGAGCAGGAGCGCGAGGGTCTGGACATCACCGACCACGGCGAGCGCGCCTACAACTACTGAGTTCTCCCGGGAGCAAGTCCCACGGGACTTGGTCCACAACTTCGGTTCGGGCAAATACCCGGCAATGCCCTGACCGTTGAGGGGCTCCAGCGCAAGCTGGGGCCCCTTTCTTTTTGGATCGCTCGTGAAGGCCGAGCTAACACCAAACAACCGGTGTCGTCCCTGCGAGCGTATGCGAACGCCGGGACCCATACCGCGTGATGTCTGAAAAAGACCGGGGGCCAGTCCCGCGAGACAACTGACCCCTGTGGTTATGGGTCCCGGCTTTCGCCGAGACGACACCGATGGTGTTGCGCGCGCTGGGCTCTCATCGAGAACCACCAGCGCTGCGACGGCGCAATCGCCCCTAAACGCCGCCCATCTTGCAGACCAGCTTCCATTCGTCGGCCGTCACCGGCTGCACCGACAGCCGCGACTGCTTGACCAGCGCCATCTCGGCGAGCTTCGGCTCGGCCTTGATGGCCGCGAGCGTCACCGGCGTCTTGAACGGCTTGTGCGCCTTGATGTCGACGCAGACGAATTTTTCGGTCTTGTCGGTCGGGTCGGGATAGGCCTCCTTGATGATCTCGGCGATGCCGACGATCGCCTTGCCTTCGTTGGAATGATAGTAGAAGGCAAGCTCCCCCTTCTTCATCGCGACGAGATTCTGCCGCGCCGTGTAGTTGCGCACGCCGGTCCAGGCCTCGCCTTTGGCGCCCTTCTCCACCTGCTGGTCCCAGGACCACACCGAGGGTTCGGATTTCACCAGCCAGTAGCTCATATCAGCAAGGTCCTCAGATCACGTTGCGTCAGGCCCGAGCGGAATACGGGTTGGCTCGGCGGGCGGATGAAAGAAGACGGCAATGTCCTGGTCAACACCTTAGAACATCAGCGCCACGCTTTTGCCCAGCGATGACCAGGTCCGCGACAGGCCCGCCCTGCCGCCGCCCATCGAGACGCCCGCCTCAGGACGAGGTCTGAATTCTGGTCGACATGCAAATCCTCATGGTGAGGAGCGCCGCTCGCGGCGCGTCTCGAACCATGAGGCCCGAATGAGGCCGGGTTGTCCCGCTGGAACGCTCACTCCTCCGCCTTGAACGGTCGCATCATCAGCGCCTCGATCGCCGCGTCGATCGTCACCGTGCCCGACAGGATCGCCGCCACCGCCTGCGCCACCGGCATCTCGACGCCGCGCGAGGTGGCGAGTTCGACCAGCACGGGCGCCGTATATTGCCCCTCGGCAAGCTTGCCCGCGGGCAGCGCCTCGCCGCGGCCGAGCGCGAGGCCGGCGGCGAAGTTGCGCGATTGCGGACCGGCACAGGACAGGATCAGGTCGCCGAGGCCGGACAGACCGG
>NZ_CAFI01000482.1 GCF_000239775.1 Bradyrhizobium sp. ORS 375 | reverse complement strand
TCCCGATCGCTTCCAACCTGCATGGCGGCTGGTTGAGCGCCGCGGAGGCGTGTGATCCCGACTACTGGATCGCCCAGGCGCTCTCGCCCGTGCGCTTCCAGGACGGCCTGAGCACGATCCTGGCCGAGGGCCCTCACATCCTGGTCGAGGTGGGACCGGGACGAACGCTCGGCGGCTTCGCGCGCCGTCACGCCGCGCGCTCTCCCGAGATGGAGATCGTGGCCACGCTGCCGCATGGGAGCGACGACGCGCGTGCGACCATCACCGCAATCGCAGAGCTCTATGTCCAGGGTTGCGAGATCGATTGGCACGCCTTCAATGCCGGCCGCAAACGACAGCTCGTGTCGCTGCCGCCCTATCCGTTCCGCGCCACGCGTTACGCCGTCGACATGATCACCGATCTCGCACCGACGACAGCGCAGCCGGAGGCGAGCGCACCGTCGGAATCGCGCGAGGTGCTGTTTCTGCCGACCTGGGAGCGCAGGCCACGACGCGGCGCGCAGGCCCTGGCCGGAACGACATGGATCATCGGTCCGGCGCGGAGTGAGATGACGCGGACCATTGCTGCCGCCGTCGATCGCGCCAATGGACGCCTGGTCCAGCTGCCCGCGACCGCCAACCAGCGCGACATGACCGACCGTCTGCGCGCAGGCGCGCCCGATCGCATCCTTCACCTCGCACTGCTTCACGACGACGGCAGCGATCGGCGCGAGCTCGGCTACGCGTCGCTGCTCCGGATCGGAGCTGCGCTTCATGCCGCCAATGTGGCCGCGCCGATCGACGTGATTGTCGCCGCGCGTCGTGTCTTTGCCGTCGATAGCACCGACCGTCCGGATCCCGACGCGGCGCTGCTGCTCGGGCCAGCGATCGTGCTCGGTCAGGAGCAGCCGAACGTCAAAGTGCGGATCATCGACATCGGTCAAGATGTCCAGGACGCCGCTGTCACCGCGGCCTGCGCCGCACCAAGCGCGGCCATCTCGGCTCTTCGTGGCAACCGGCTGCTGGAACGCAGCTTCCGCCCCGCCGGCGCGATCGATCAGCGGATTCGGCTCGACGGGCACTATCTCGTCACCGGTGGCCTCGGCCGGCTCGGCCTGACGGTCGCGCGCGAGCTCGCCAGCAGGTACGGTGCCCGGCTGTCGCTGGTCGGACGCTCGGTGCCCGATGACCTCGGCCAGCGGCTCGCCGCAGTGACGGACATGGGCGGCGCGGCTGAGGCGCTCTCCTGCGATGTGACCGATACGGATGCGCTCACACAGGCCGTCAGGTCCGCCGAGGCGACGTTCGGACCGGTCGATGGCATCATCCATATGGCGGCGGAGACGCGCGCCTTCGCCTCCATCCCCGATACCGATGATGCGACCTCGCAGCGCATGCTGGCGGCAAAAGTCGCGGGGCTGCAGGCCCTCGAAAAGGTGCTCGGCCATCGCGATCTGAGCGTTCGCATTCTGATGTCGTCGCTGGCCTCGGTGCTCGGCGGCCTCGGCTTCGCGTCCTATGCCGCAGCGAATGCCTGGCTCGACGCCTATGCGGAAGCGAGCGGCCGCTGGGCATCGCTGTGCTGGGACGCATGGGCGGAAGGACTGCAGGCCGACGACGTGGCCACGGCGCGCTACGCGCTGACGACGTCGCGGGCCGTCGACGCCATCGAGCGGGTCGTCGCCGGCGGATTGACCGGTCAGATCGTCGTCTGCGGCGGCGCGCTCGACCAGCGCCTCGCCAACTGGACCGCGCTGGCCGGCGATACGGCGACCGCTGAGAAAAATGCCGTCGACGAGACGGACCGCGTGCGCGGCATCCGCGACATCTTCGCCGAGGTGCTGGGACGCGCCGACCTGGCGCATGACGGCGATTTCTTCGATCTCGGCGGGGACTCGCTGCAGGCAATCCAGGTGGTCTCACGGCTGCGATCGCGCTTTGCGCTGCCGGTAACGCCCGATCTCTTGTTCGCACACGCGACACCGGTCCGGCTGGCCGCCGCGCTCGATCGCCTCGTCGCGACACAAGCCTCGCCAGCGGATCTGACGCGGCCGGTCAGCGAGGAAGCGCGCCGCATGGTCGAGGTGATGTCTGGCGATGAGGTGAACCGGATGCTCGAACGGTTGCTGGCGGAGGGTCAACCGACATGACCGCCGCGCGGCTCAACCCCGATTTGAGCAAGATGTCATCGGCCGAGCAGCGCGCGCTGCTGGCGGAGCTGCTCAGCCGCCGCGTCGACCAGTCGCACAGCTATCCCCTGTCGTTCGCGCAGCAGCGGCTGTGGTTTCTCGACCGGCTCAATCCCGGCGGCCCGGCCTACAACATTCCCGGCGCATTCGATCTTAGCGGACCGCTCGACGTCGCAGGGCTGACGGAAGCGCTGAACGATCTCGTGGCCCGGCATGCGCCGCTGCGAACCGTGTTCGCCGAGATCGACGGGCGTGCGGTGCAGACGGTGCGGCCCGCGATGCGCATTGCGATGCCGGTGGTCGATGCGGCCAACGAGCGCGAGGCGCGCGCGCTGGTCGATGACGAGGTGGCGACGCCATTCGACCTCGGCGGCGCGGTCATTCGCGCCAGATTGATCCGGCTCGCACCAGAGCGGCATGTCTTGGTCGTCGTGCTGCACCACATCTGCGCCGATGGCTGGTCGCTGGCGGTGTTCAATCGCGATCTTGCGGCTGCGTATACGGCGCGGCGACAAGGGCAAAGCCCAAGCCTCGCACCACTCTCCACGGATTACGCAAGCTTCAGTACCGCGCAACGCCGCGAGCTGAGCGGCGCCCGGCTGCAGCAACTGCTCGACTTCTGGACCAGGACGCTCAACAGCGTTCCCGCGCTCGACCTGCCGCTCGACCGACCGCGACCGGCGCTCGCCCGGCTGCGCGGTGATGCGATCGACGTGAGCCTCGCGCCGCAACTCGTCGCGTCGGCGCGCGAGCTGGCGCGACGACAATCGACGACGCTCTATTGCGTGCTGCTCGCCGCGTTCCGCGCCGTGCTCGGCCGGCTCTCAGGACAGAACGACTTCGCGATCGGCACGCCGGTCGCCGGCCGCATCGATCCGGCGCTGGAAAACCTGATCGGCTTCTTCGTCAACACGCTGGCGATCCGGCTCGATCTGCAGCAGGCGAGGGATTTTCGCGATCTCGTCCGCGGTACCGGCGAGGCGATGACGCAGGCCCAGGCGCATCAGGAGCTGCCGTTCGAGAAGCTGGTCGAGGAGCTCGATTTGCCCCGCGACACCAGCCGCAATCCCTTGGTGCAGGTGCTGTTCGCGCTGCAGAACACACCGATGCTGCCGCTGCAGCTCGATGGTCTGGCGACCGCGGCCTTCCCCTACCGCCTGCCCGCCTCGCGGTTCGATCTCGAGCTGCATCTGTGGGACGGGCGGCAGAGCTGGACCGGCGCGCGCGATGTCGACGCCGGGCTGACCGGCACGCTGTTCTACAACAGCGACCTGTTCGATCGCGTGACGATGACCGCGTTCGTCGCCATGCTGAAGGTCTGGCTCACGGCCGCGCTGGCCGAGCCCGACAGGCCGCTGGCCGAAGTCCCGCTGCTCGACCTGCAATCGCAAGCCGAGGTCATCGCCGCCGGAAACGGCGGACCAGCGCCGGAGGTTGACCTTCTTGCATTGCTGGCTGAAGCACGCCACCGCTTCGCCCGACGGCCCGCATTGCGTGACGCGGGCGGCCCCGACCTCACCTACGATCAACTCTTCGAACGTGCCGACAGAATCGGGTCGGCCTTGTGCGCGCGCGGGCTCGTCCCAGGAGACGTGATCGCGCTGGTGCTGCCGCGCGGTCGGGATCTCGTCTGCGCCATGCTCGCCTGCGTCCGCTTCGGCTTCACCTTTGTGCCGATCGATCCAGAGCTGCCGCCGTTGCGTCTGGCGCAGCAGATCAAGCTGGCTCATGCGGCGCTCATGCTGTGCGCGGACGAACAGGATCCGTGCTCCACGATCGATACGCCACGCACAGCAATCGCGGCCTTGATCGCCAGCGTCGCCGACGCACAAGTCTCACCCGCGCCGCGTGGAGACGCGCCGCTCTACATCGTCTTCACCTCGGGATCGACGGGTGTGCCGAAGGGCATCCGCATGCCTGTGCAAGCGTTCGCCAACCTGATGGCAACTCAGCTCGCCCGGCGCCCGCAGCCGATGCGGACGCTGCAGGCTTCCGCGGTCGGCTTCGACGTCGCGATCCAGGAGGTGCTGTTCACGCTGCTCACGGGCGGCATGCTGATATCAGCCTCGGAGACACAGCGCCGCGATCCGCGAGCGCTGGCGGCCCTGATCGCGCGGGAGCAGGTCGAGCGCGTCTTCATGCCCTTCGCGCTGCTGACGCTTCTGGTGCGGGGTGTCGCCGCCTCGGGACAGCGCCTCGCCTCGCTGCGCGAGATCGTCACCGCAGGCGAGCAGCCCCAGCTCACTCAGGATGTCAGCGCTTTCTTCCTGGCTCATCGCGGCCTGCAGCTGATCAACCAATATGGTCCGGCCGAGACCCATGTCGTGAGCGAGGACGTGCTCGATGGCGATGCGGCGCGCTGGCCGCGGCTGCCATCCGCGGGCCGCGCATTGCCCGGCAATCGCCTCTACGTGCTCGATGCCGAGGGGCGGATCCAGCCGTTCGGCATTGCCGGCGAACTCTGCATCGGCGGCGTCCAGGTGGCTGACGGCTATCTCGGTGCGGACGAAACGATGGCGGATCGCTTCGTGCGCGATCCCTTCGCGGCCGATGCCGGCGCGCGCATGTACCGCACCGGTGACCTGGTCAAGCTGAACCGCGACGGCCGCCTCGCCTTCCTCGGCCGCCGTGACGGCCAGATCAAGATCCGCGGCTATCGCGTCGAGCCCGGCGAGATCGAGGTCGTGCTCGCGGCCCATCCGGATGTCGCCGGCTGCGCCGTGGTCGCCGAGACCGATGCGGCCGGCCATCGCCAGCTTGCGGCCTACGTCGTCGCTGGCTCGGCGTCTCTGCTGCCCCATGCGCTGCGCGATTGGCTGCGGCCCCGCCTGCCGGACTACATGATGCCGGCCCGCTTCCTGAAGCTCGCGGGGCTGCCGCTGTCCGGCAACGGCAAGATCGACCGAGCCGCGCTTGTCGCGTCGGGCCAGCCGTTCGCGGCGGCGACGCAGGACCACCTCGCGCCATGCGGCGCGACCGAACAGGCCATTGCGGCGATCTGGCGCGCCGTGCTTCGCCGCGACGACATCGACTGCGACAGCACCTTCTTCGAGCTCGGCGGCAATTCGCTGCTGCTGGTGGAAGCCTACGACAAGCTGGTGAGCCAGTTCGCGGTGCCGCTGGCGATCGCCGATCTGTTTCAGTTTCCGACCGTGGCAGCGCTAGCGCGTCATATCGGTGCCGCAGCCCAGCCTGCCCAAGTGAGTGCGGCGAGCAGCATCCGCGGCCGCGCCCAGCGCATGCGTGGCGAGGGGCTGCGATGACCGGGAGCGACCAGAGCACGCGCGAGGCGATCGCGGTCATCGGCATGGCCGGGCGTTTTCCCGGCGCGCCGGACATCGAGACGTTCTGGCGCAATCTCCAGGCCGGCCTCGAGGCCGTACGGCCGTTGAGCGACGACGACCTGAAGAAGGCGGGCGTTCCCGCCTCGCTCGCCGCGCGGCCGGACTATGTCCGCGCCAAGGCCGTGCTCGAGGACGCCGACTGCTTCGACCACGAATTCTTCGGCTACGCGCCGCGCGAGGCGATGCTGATGGACCCGCAGCATCGGCTGCTGCTTGAGGTCGGCCATGCCGCGCTCGAAAGCGCCGGCTATCGCAAAGGCGGCATCGCCGGCTGGACCGGCGTCTTCGCCGGTGCCGCGCGCGCGGGCTATTGGCTGTCGAACCTGACCGACAATCCGCACGCGGCCGAAGGCGACGACCAGATCTTCATCGGCAACGAGAAGGATTTTCTCGCGACGCGGCTGGCGTTCAAGCTCGATCTGCACGGCCCTGCCGTCGACGTGCAAACGGGATGCTCGACGTCCCTGGTCGCCGTGCACATGGCCTGCCGCGCCCTGCTCGCCTTCGAATGCGATGTCGCGCTGGCGGGTGGCGTCACCGTCAGCCTGCCGCTGACCGGCGGCTATCTGCACCAGGAGGGGTCGGTGCTCTCCCGCGATGGCCATTGCCGGCCGTTCGACGCCGCCGGCGACGGCATTGTGCCCGGTAACGCCGCCGCGATGGTCGTGCTCAAGCGCCTGTCGGAGGCGCTCGCCGATGGCGACATGATCCATGCCGTGATCCGCGGCAGCGCCATCAACAATGATGGCGGGCGCAAGATGAGCTTCACCGCGCCGAGCGTGGAAGGACAGGGCGAGGCGGTGCTGCTGGCGCAGCAGCTCGCAGGGATCACCGCCGACCAGATCGGCCTGATCGAGGCCCATGGCACCGGCACGCGACTCGGCGACCCGATCGAGGTCAGCGCGCTGACGCAGGCGTTCCGCGAGACGACAGAGCGCAACGGCTTCTGTGCGCTGGGCAGCCTGAAGGGCAATGTCGGGCATCTCGACGCCGCCGCGGGCGTGGCCGGACTGATCAAGGCGGTGTGCGCGGTGCGCGACGGCATCATTCCGCCGACGATCAACGTCAACACGCCGAACCCCGCGATCAACTTCGCCGGCAGCCCGTTCTATCTCGCCACCGAGTCCAAGCCATGGACTGACGAGGTGCGCCGCGCCGGAATCAGCGCCTTCGGCATCGGCGGCACCAACGCCCATGTCGTGGTCGAGAGCTTCGCGCCATCGCGGCGCATGGGGCAAGATGGCAGCTGGCGCGTGCTGCCCCTCTCGGCGCGCGAGGAGAACGGCCTCGACCGGCTGGGCGCAGCGCTTGCTGGCCGGCTGACCGACGGACATCTCACGCTGGCCGACGCGGCCTATACGCAGCAGGTCGGACGCACCGCCCATGAGCAGCGCCGTGCGATCATTGCGCGTGATGCCAACGAGGCCACCGCGGCCTTGTCGGGCGACAGCAGCGGCCGCCGCGTCGCGGCGCGCGCGCTGATGCGACCGAAATGCGCTCTTCTGTTTCCGGGCGGCGGTGTCGCCTATCCCGGCATGGCGCGCGGGCTGCTCGACCAGGAGCCGGCGTTCCGCGAGGCCCTTCTCGAAGTCGCAGCGCTTCTTCGCGCCGCCGGCGTCGATATCCTGCCGCTGATCCGCGATGCCTCCGATGCGCCGGCCGATCGTAGCGCCCGGATCACCCTGCCCGCGACTTTCGCGGTGTCCTACGCGATGGGGCGGCTGTGGCAGGCGCGCGGCGTCAAAGCCGACATCATGCTCGGCCACAGTCTCGGTGAATATGCCGCGGCCACGCTGGGCGGCGTGTTCACGCTCGCGGACGCGGCTCGCATCGTCGCCTTGCGCTCGGCACTGCAGGACACGAATGCCGGCGGCGCCATGCTGGCCGTCATGGCGTCGAGCGACGCGGCGATGGCGCTGGCCGGTCCGGAGATCGATCTCGCCGCCATCAATGGGCCTGCGCTGTGCACGGTTTCAGGGCCGATCGCTGCGATCGATCAGCTCGAACGCAGTCTGGACATCCAGGGCATCCGCACTCAGCGCCTCGTTCTCAATGTCGGCGGCCACTCCCGCGCGATCGATGCGGTCATGCCGGAGTTCGCGGCCGCCTTCGCGAGCGTGCCGCAGCGGACGCCGTCATGTCCGATCATCTCGAGCCTGACAGGCGATTGGCTGCGCCCTGACGAGCTGACGGCCGACTACTGGGTCAGACATCTGCGCCAGACCGTCCGTTTCGATCGCGCGCTCGCGACACTGCTGCGCGAACCCGATCTGGTGCTGATCGAGTGCGGTCCGGGCGAGGCCTGCACGATGCTGGCCGCGCAGCATCCGGCCTATGGCGCGAGCCATCATCGCGTGACCTCGCTGCGCAAGGCCAGCCTCGCCGATGACGACAAGGCCGTGCTGCTGACCGCCGCCGCCCAAATGTGGTGTGCGGGCGTCGACGTCGACCTCTCCTCGATGGCGGGCGTCGCCGACGGCGTACGTGTGCCGCTGCCGACCTATCCGTTCACGCGCAACCGGCTGTGGATCGATCCGCCGGCGGCGGGCGAGCGCCGCACCGTCGCGGCCGACAAGCCGATCGACGATTGGTTCTATCTGCCAGCGTGGCGCAGAGCTCTGCCGCCTGTGCCGCGCGCCGTCACGGCTTATGGCGCCGCCCTGGTATTCGATGACGGCAGTGCCATTGCGGCCGGCGTGATCGAACAGCTGCGCAAAGCCGGCCATGATCCCGTGCTACGCGTCCGCTCCGGGGACGGCTTTGCCATCGACGAGCAGGATGCGTTTCAGATCCGTCCCGGCTCGGCGGAGGATTTCGGCCTGCTTTTGATTGCAGCGGGTATCGCACCTGCGACGGTTGTTCATCTCTGGAACGTGGGCGCTGAGCAGAGCGCCGCAGCGGAGGTCGACGCCGGCTTCATGAGCATCGTCGCCCTGATGCAGGGCTGCGCGACGGCCGGATGCACACCGCCCGCGCGCATCGTCATCGGCACGCACCATGCCATGCTGGTCGATACGACCGACGAGCTGATCGCAGCGCGGGCGACCGTCCTCGGCGTGGCTCAGGTGCTGCCGCAGGAATTCCCGGGCTGTGAGGTGAGCGTGGTCGATCTCGATCGCTCGGCGTCCGCAGAAGCTGCCATCGACGGCCTGATGCGCGAACTCGCCGCCGACACGTTGGAGCCCGTGGTCGCCTGGCGCGGCCGCCGCCGCTGGCTGAAGGACTACACGCCCGTGCAGCTCACGGCCGACGCAGCATCGATCCGCAATGTTGCGCCCGGCGATCTCGTCGTGATCACGGGCGGGCTCGGCCGTGTCGGGCGCCTGCTCGCCGGTCATCTCGCGCGCCAGTTCGGCGCGCGGGTGGCGCTGATCGTGCGGCCCGCTTCGCCACACGACGATGGCGTGGACGCGAGCGATCCACGGCTGGCCGAACGCCTTGCCGCGCAGCGCCAGTGGCAGAGCGAGGGCTTGCCGATCACGGTCGTTGCCGCTGACGTCGCCGATCCCGCCGCCATGGCGCAGGCCCTAGCGGCCCTCGAACGCGATCATGGTCCCGTCGCCGGGATCATTCACGGGGCGGCCGTGACCAGCGGCACCGCCCTGATCAGTCCGATCCTCCAGCTCACGCCGGACGATGTAGCAGCACAATTCGCGCCGAAGCTCGCTGGGCTCGACGGCCTCGACGCGGCGGTCGCGGCCTGCAAGGCTCCGCCGTGCTTCGTCGTGCTGCTGTCGTCCAACGCCGCCGTTCTCGGCGGCCTCGGTTTCGCCGCCTACTCCGCCGCCAACCAGGTTCTTGATGCCGCCGCCGCGCTGCGCAGCCGCCGCGGGCCCACGGATTGGATCAGCACCAACTGGGATCGCTGGCTCACCCGCGACGATGAGCTCGTGGCTGGCTCCGGCACCAGCATGGATGCGTTCGCGATGCGTCCGGCCGAGAGCCTCGCCGCGATCATGCGCATCATCCTGCAGGGCGAGGCCGAGCAGTTCGTCGTGACCCGCGGCGACCTCGCACAGCGCCGCCAGATCTGGATCGCGCGCGATGCGAACGCCGAGGCGGCCGGCGCACCGCAGACGCTGACGTCGCAACGCCGGACCGCCTATCGCGCGCCCGAGGGCGAGATCGAGACCAGGCTTTCGGCGTTATGGGGCCAGTTGCTAGGCATCGATCGCATCGGCGCCGACGACAATTTCTTCGATCTCGGCGGTCATTCGCTGCGCGCCGTGCAACTGCTGGCGCGCATCACCGAACAGTTCGGCGTTCGGCTGTCGCTGAAGACGTTCTTTGCCACGCCGACGGTTGCAGGTCTCGCCCTCAGCATCGGTCAGGCGCTGACCGAGACGGCAGACAAGGCGACGTTGACCGCGCTGCTCGACGGGCTCGATCAGCTCGCAGGCCAAGGCGTACCGGAGGCGTTGGCGTCATGACGGCGGCAGCTGACATCGCCGAACGGCTGCGACAGCTGTCGCCTGCGCAACGGGCGGCGCTCGATGCGCAGCTCGCCGCCGCGCGTGCGCCGCAGGCCAGGCTCTCGCCCATCGCCAAGGTGTTGCCACCGACTGGCGGCACAGCGCCGCTGACCGCTGCCCAGCGCCGGCTGTGGTTCCTCGACCGCTTGTCACCCGGCGACTACGCCTACAACTCGCCGCTACCGCTCCGGCTCGGCGGGCAGATTGATGCAGACCGCCTCGAGGCCGCGCTGCGCGCGCTGATCGCACGGCACGCCGTGCTGCGCACCTCGTTCGGCGAGCGCGACGGCGAGCCCTATCAATTCATCGCACCGAGCGTCGACTTTGCGCTCGACCGCGGCGATCTGTCGGGGCTCACCACCGAGCAGCGTGAGCAGACGCTCGCGGCCTCCGTGGTACGTCACGCCCAGCACCGGTTCGACCTGAGTCGTGCCCCGCTGATCAGCGCCGAGCTGGTCAGACTGGGCGAGCGCGACCATGCGCTGCTGCTCAATCTGCACCACATCATCACCGACGGCTGGAGCGTCGGCGTGCTGCTGCGCGACCTCGAGGCGCTCTATCGTGGTGAGACGCTGCCGCCGCTGGCCATCGACTACGCCGACCTCGCTTTTCAAGAGGCGGAGAACGACCCGCGCCTTGGGGACGAGCTGGATTGGTGGCGCCAGACTCTGGCCGAGCTGCCATCGACGGAGCTTCCGACCGACCGGCCGCGGTCGCCGCAGCAGAGCCACACCGGCGATGCCGTCGCCATCGCGATCCCGCCGCAGCATGGCCGGCTGATCGATGCGCTCGCGCGCCAGCACGGCACCTCGGCCTTTGCGGTGTTTCTCGCCGCCTTCACCGCCCTGCTGCATCGCTACACCGGGGAGCACGATCTCGCGGTCGGCTCGGTCACCGCCAACCGGCAGCGTCCGGAGCTGGAGCCGCTGATCGGCTTCTTCGTCAACACGCTGGTGATGCGGCAGCGGCTCGATCCGGAGCGCAGCTTCGCCGATCTCCTCAAGCAGACGCATCGGGTCGCGTTTGCCGCGCTCGACCACGCACTGACCCCGTTCGACCGGCTGGTCGAGGCGCTCAATCCGCCGCGCAATCCCTCGCGCAACCCGCTGGTGCAGGTCGCGCTGTCGGTGCAGCCGGACTTTCCGGCGCAGGGCCGGCTCGGCGACGGCACGGTCACGATCCTCTCGGCCGACTACAAAGCGACTCGCTTCGATCTCGAGCTGCACCTGTTCCCCGATGGTGCCGGTGGCTGGCGCGGCGTGCTGACCTACGCGGCGAGTCTGTTTTCGCGCGACAGCATGGAGGCTTTTGCCGCGCGGTTCCGGACGCTGCTCGCCAATGCCGTCACGCGTCCGGCGACCGCGGTCGCGGATCTCGCCTTGATCACGCCTGCCGAGCGCGATGCGCTGACGAAGCAAGCGGAGGGCCTTCCTGCGCTGCCCTATGTGAGTCTGCCCGAACGGTTTGCGCGCCACGCCGCCGCCTGCCCCGGCCATCCCGCCATGATCTGCCGCGGCGACGAGATCAGCTACGGCGAGCTCACATCTGATGTCGAAAGACTGGCGGCGGCGCTCACCGAGCTCACGCCGGATGGCACGGTCGTGGCGGTGCTCGGCCCCTCGTCACCAGAGCTGATCGTTGCACTCTTGGCGATCTGGCGCAGCGGCCGCTGCTATCTGCCGCTCGCCCACGATCTGCCGCCGGCGCGCATTGGCGAGCTCGTTACTGATGCGCGTCCGGCACTGCTGCTGACCACGTCGCCCGAGCCCCAGCAACTCGCCGTCGATGTGCCGCAAGCCTCGGTGATCGAGCTGCTGGCGACGGCCGAGCCGGGATCCTCGCCGCTGCCGGCGGCCGGCCAGCTCGCTTATCTCATCTACACCTCCGGCAGCACCGGTCGTCCGAAGGGCGTGCTGGTCGAGCATGGCGGCCTCGCCAATCTCGCCGGCGCCCAGGCCGACGACATCATTTCCGATGGCACGGACGCGCGGGTGCTGCAGTTCGCCGCGATCAGCTTCGATGCATTCATCTTCGAAGTCGTGATGGCGCTGGCGCATGGCGGCACTCTGCTGCTGCCCGACCAGGGCGATACGCTTGACCGGCTCTCCGTGTCAGCCCGCATCCGCGCCGGTCGCGCGACCCATGTGACGCTGCCGCCGACGATGCTGCAGCATCTTCGTCCCGAGGATCATCCCTCGCTGCGCACGGTCGTCGTGGCCGGTGAAGCCTGCCCCGGCGGCCTCGGCGCATGGGCCAGCGCGGTCGATCTGTTCAACGCCTATGGCCCGACCGAGACCGCGGTCTGGAGCACGATCGAGCGAGTTGAAGACGATGCGATGCCGACGATCGGCCGACCGATCCGCGGCCATAGCGTCGCCGTCGTCGATGCCAAGGGCGCCGCGTTGCCCCACGGCATCATCGGCCAGATCGCGATCGGCGGCATTGGCCTCGCGCGCGGCTATCTCGGCGACGTCCAGCGGACGGTCACGCGATTCCGCACCGACCTCCGCCTTGCGCCCGGCGAGCGCTTCTACCTCACCGGCGATCGCGGCCGGCTGCAGCCCGACGGACGGATCGCCTATCTTGGCCGGACCGATCAGCAGCTGAAGCTGCGCGGTCACCGCATCGAGCCCGCCGAGATCGAGGCCGCGCTGGAGCGCCATCCCGATGTCGCCGAGGCCGCCGTCACGCTGCGTGAGGGGTGTCTCGTGGCTTTCGCCGCGGCGCGCGGCTCCGCCAAGCTCGACGGCGCCTCGCTCGTTGAATACCTGCGCCAGCGTCTTCCCGCATATCTCGTGCCCGACCGGATTGTGGCGGTGCCGACCATGCCGCGCACGCGTCACGGCAAGCTCGATATGACGGCGCTGCTCGCTTTGCCCGATGTTGCAGTTGGCTCACGCCGTGCGACGCCGACCGGTCCGGCCGAGTTGCAGATTGCCACCATCGTCGCCGACGTGCTCGGGCGTGATGCCGCGCGGTCCGCGGAGCTCGATCCAGATGCCGACTTCTTCACTCTCGGTGGCCATTCGCTGCTGCTGCTGACCCTGCGGGACCGGCTGCAGCGCGCGACCGGCCGCGAGCTGCCTCTCCCTATTCTGTTTGCGAGATCGAGCATCGCGCAGATCGCCCGCGCGCTCGCATCCGAGGACGACGCGGCGGACCTGCCAAGCCAGCTGCTGCCGTTCCGCCGCAGCGGATCTGCAGCGCCGCTGTTCCTGGTCCATCCCGCGATCGGGACGTCACTTGGCTACGGCGCTCTCGCCGACGCGCTGCCAGCCGACTGGCCCGTGTTCGGCCTCGAGGCACCGCCGGCCGCCCAGGCCGGAGATCTCGTCACGCTCGCCGCGAGCTATGTCGCGCTGATGCGCAAGGTCGCGCCACGCGGTCCCTACCGCGTCGGCGGCTGGTCGCTCGGCGGCGCCATCGCCTTCGAGATGGCGCGGCAACTGGACGACGCGGGCGAGCAGGTCCAACTCGTGCTGATCGATGCCGGCCTGCCCTGGCAGAGCCGCACGCGCAGTCGGCTGCGTGTCGGCGCCCTTGCCGTGGGGCTCGGCCGCGAATTGCTGCGCAGCATTCCGCGCTCGCCCGCCGACATCACCGATCTCGCGCGGCTGGCCGGCGATCGCAATACCGGGACCGCGCGCGTCGTGCTGGGCCTGGCCCGCGAGCTGATCAGCCGCTGGGCGTGCTTCACCGCGCTCAGCCGCGCCTGGCTCAACTACACGCCAGGCGCATTCGGCGGACCGACGCTGATCGTCCGCGCCAGCGTCGACGGTGCGATCGCAGCCGATGATCCGCTGGTCGCAACCGTCGCGGCGCATCTGACGATCGCCCCCGAAATTCGCGTGGTGAGCGCCGCGCATCTCACGCTGCTCGGGCGCAAGTCCGTCACAGCCCTCGCTCACGCAATCACCGATGGACTGGCCACACGCGATGGAGCGCAGCCATGACACATCAGCGCATCCTCGCCATGGATGGCGGCATCAGCGGCTATGTCACGGCCGAGGTGCTGCGCCGCACCGCCGACCGCGTGGGACGCCATGGCGGCCATTTCCTCGATCGCGCCGACATCATCGCCGGCACGTCCGCAGGCGGACTGAATGCGCTGTTCCTCGCGGCCCATGACGATCCCGATCACGGCATCGAGGGTGCGCTGGGCTTCTGGGAGCATATCCTCGACACCACCTTCACCTTCAAGCCGACCCGCCTCGCCGCCGGCTTCGTCGGCGCCAAGGCATTCGACGACCGGCAGCGGATGATCGACTTCCTCGTCAGCTATTTCGGCCCCGATACCCGGCTGAGCGATCTCAAGCGCCGCGTCATCGTGCCCGCGTTCCAGTTGCACCACGAGCATGCCGGCGAACGTCAGCGGCAATGGCGGCCGCGGCTGTTCCACAACATCCCCGGCATCGTCGACTATTCGCCAGACGAGCGAGTCGTCGATGTCGCCCTGCGCACCAGCAACATTCCCGTGATCAGCCCGATCTTCGCCAGCATCGCCGGCGGCGACATCGGCTATCTCGACGGCGGGCTGGTTGCCAACAATCCGTCGATGTGCGCCGTCTCCGCCGTGTTCGAGCAGCGCCGCGCGGCCAACCAGCCGATCGATGTCGAGAGCATCAGCGTGCTCTCGGTCGGCTGCGGCCGCAAGCCGCTGTCGGTGAAGCCCGAGATCGTCGACGGCATCGCCGACTGGGGTTACGGCCAATGGCTGCTGTCGCCGAAGGAGCCGATGCTGCTGGTGCGGCTGGCCATCCGTGGCGGCGGCGCCATCATCGAATATCAATGCGCGCAGCTGCTCGGCACCAATTTCAAGCGCATCGATCCGTATTTCAATGCGGCGCCGCATCCGTTCGACATCGGCCAGACGCGCAAGGTGATCGAGGAGGCGCTGGCCCATACCGATGTCGAAGCTGCCGTCGACGAGATCTGTCAGTGGCTCCATGTGCAGGGTTGGATCGGCGACGTCCCACCCGGGCCGGAGGGGCGCGACGTGATCACGCCTGCGCTGCAGCCCGACACGAGCTTGGAGCCGGGGCCGTGAGCAGCCTGTTCACCCCACCGACGTCGCGGAGCGGCGGGAGCCGCGCCTGGATCGGCGGCGAGCCCGAGACGACGCGCCGGCTGCGCGTGTTCGCCTTGCCGTTCGCCGGCGGCAACGCCGCGAGCTTCGGTGAGTGGTCGCCGAAGCTGCCGGGCAGGATCGCATTCTCGCCGGTGCACCTGCCCGGTCGCGAGCGCCGCATCATGGAGCCCGCGATCGACGATGCTGCGACACTGATCTCGCAGCTCGTGCCGGCCATCACACCCTGGCTCGACCGACCCTACGCATTGTTCGGGCACAGCATGGGGGCGATGCTCGCCTATGAGCTGGCGGTGGCGCTGGGGGAACGCGGATTGCGCGGCCCGGAACTCCTGATCGTGTCCGGCCACGGCGCGCCGAACCTCCCACGCCGGTTTCCGGTGATCTCGCATCTCGCCGACCGCGAGTTTCTGGCCGCGGTGATGGAACTCGGCGGCCTGCCCTCCGCGCTGCTGGAGGAACCGGAGCTGCTGGCGCTGGTGCTGCCCTCGCTCCGCGCCGACTTCAGGCTGTGCGAGACCTATGAATGGCATGCGCGGCCCCCGCTCGCCTGCCCGATCCTGGCAATCGGCGGCCGGAGCGATCCCATTGCCGGTCTGCCCGAGCTGCGGAGCTGGCAGGCCATGACCTCAGAGCCTCTCGCTTGCGAGATGTTCGACGGCAATCACTTCTTCATCCATCACGCGATGCCGGCCGTCGTGGCGTTGATCGCCCGCGCCATCGCGGAGCGGCTGCGCGACTCATCCAGCGCGCGCGGTCCGACAGCTTCGGAGTTGCGCATTTCATGACGGGGACTGCACCATCGCGCGCCAAGCCGCGCATCATTATGGTCTCGGGCAAAGGCGGCGTCGGCAAGACCACGGTTGCCGCGGCGACCGCCGTTGCGCTGGCCGCGAGCGGCCGCAAGACCATCGTGATGTCGTTCGACCTCGCGCATAGCCTCGCCGACAGCTTCAACATGAGCGATGAGCTGTTCAGCACGGCGCGCGGCCAGCCGGTGAAGGTGCGCGACAATCTCGACTTCCAGGAGATCGACGTCCAGGAGGAGATGCAGCGCAACTGGGGCGACGTCTACAAATACATCGCCTATCTGCTGATGGGCGGCGGGCTCGACGGCATCGTCGCCGAGGAGGCGGCGATCATGCCGGGCATGGAGGACATCATCGCCCTCCTCCACATCAACCAATATGCCCGCGAGGGCACCTATGACGTCATCGTCGTCGACTGCCCGCCGACCAGCGAGTCCCTGCGCTTCGTCTCGATCATCGGCTCGATCGACTGGTATGTGCGCAAGCGGCTCAAAATCGATCGCCGGGTCGCCAGCGTGTTGCGACCGATTGCCAAGAAGTTCGGTGGCGAGTCGATGATGCTGCCCGAGGACGGGTATTTCGCGGCGCTGCAGAGCCTGTTCGAGAAGCTCGAAGGCGTCGAGACGATGCTGCATGATCCCAGCATCACCTCGCTCCGGCTGGTCACCGTGCCGGACCAGATGGTCGTCCGCGAGACCCAGCGGGCCTACATGTACTTCAACCTGTATGGGATCGCCATTGACACCGTCGTCGTGAACCGCATGCTGCCGAAGGGCGACGGCTATTTCTCGCACTGGGTGGAGCGGCAGACCGCAATGATCGAGACGGTGCACAGCTACTTCGATCCGGTGCCGATCGCGACCATTCCGTTCCAGCGGAGCGAGGTGGTCGGAGTCGAACGGCTCGAGGAGTTCGGCGCGCAGCTCTATGGCGATGCCGATCCGGCGGAGGTACGGGTTTCGACGGCGCCGTTCGGCTTTGCCAAGATCTCCGACAATGAGCACAGGCTTTCGGTGCAGATGCGGTTCGCCCCGAAGGACAAGGTGGAGATCTCCCGCGACAACGAGGATCTCTTCATCCGTATCGGTACGTTCAAGCGCGTCATCCTGCTACCCCGCGCCCTGGTAGCGATGCAGACGGCGGGCGCGAAGATGAACGGCGATGCACTCGAGATCACTTTCAGAAAGGATGCGCATTCATGATCAGTCGCGGAAGCTTCCCGTTCCTGAAACGGGCCATGGACACGTCGGAGTCCCTGAGGGATGAATTGCGCGATGTCGCGGACACCCATAATTCGGCGATGCGGACCTTGCTGGAGCAGGCGCTGAAGGCGCAGGCCGAGCTCTACAAGGGCCAGCTGGCGGTGGTCGAGAACCTGATCGGCAAGCTGCACAAGCCGTCCACCCCGCCGCCGGGCACGCATGCGCGTCCAGCCGCGGCAACACCGGGACCGACCGCAGCAAACCCGCCGAAGCCCACGCCGACCGCCGCCGCCAAAATCAGCCCTGTCCAGACCAGCCGCGCGCAGGCGATCGCGACCGCGACCGCCGCAGCGACGGAATCGGCCACGCTGGCCCAGCAGATCCGGCCGACCACCGAGCTGCGCACCGCAATGCCGGCCCGCCCCACTCCCCTCCCCAGCAAGGATTCCTGAAAGGACCACAACGATGACCGAGGCCCATGACAAGGACGACGCCACCGCCGACGCCGCAGCGCTCGGACTGAAGACGATCGATCTGCAGCCGCTGCTGAACTACGCGCAGGCCGCCATCAACCAGGTGCTCGGGCCGCTGCTGGCCGGACGCAACGAGAGCGTCCAGATCATGCGCAAGCACATCCTGCGCAGCGAGGCCGAGCTGCTGCGCGGCCTGCTCGCAGTGGTCGAGAAGGAGGAGCAGCGCGCCGACAGCGGCCCGAAGGAGCGCCGGCCGCAGCGCGTTCCCGTCGAGTAGATCATGGCCGGGATCGGCCCGAGCATGATCGTGGATCCCAAGCTGTCGCTGGCCCGGCACGACCACCCGGAGCCGGTGCGCGGATCCATCGGCGATCTGGTCCGCCGCGCGGCCGCGAGGGCGCCGGACGCGTCGGCGTTGATCGGCGCGGCCGGCTCGATGACCTATGCCGAGCTGATCGCCCGCGCCGATCAGCTGCGTGCCCTCTTGATCGCACGCGGCGTGCGGCGTGGCGACCTCATCGCCGTGCTCGCCGGCCGCGATCTCGAACTGCCCGCGCTGCTGCTCGGCGTGCTCGACGCCGGCTGCGGCTACATTCCGATCGCTCCGCATTATCCCCAAGCCTTCATTGAGCAGGTGCTGGCAGTGGCCCAACCGGCGCTGATCCTTGCGCAGGGCAAGATGCCAGAGCAGATCGCGAGTGAATGGCGCGATCGCCTGATCACGATCGATGCGATCTCTCCCGATATCGCCGCGCCGCCGCCTGCCGCTGGCCCATCGGACACGGCCTACGTCATCTTCACCTCCGGCTCGACCGGCCGCCCCAAGGGCGTCGTCGTCCGCCACGAGAACGTCACGCGGCTGATGGTCCGGCCGACCTACGCGGCGATCGATGCGAGCAGCGTCGCGCTGGCGCTGTCACCGCCGAGCTTCGATGCCGCCGTCTTCGACCTCTGGCCGTTCCTCGCAGCCGGAGCGCGCGTGGTGTTGCACCCGGAGGCGCCGCCCACACCGGACAGCATCGCCGAGCTGGTGCACCGCCATGGCGTCACCATGGCCTTCATCACGACCGGCCTGTTCAACCGCGTCGCCGAGGATCGTCCCGACGCGCTCGCCGGCGTCGAAGTCCTGACCGGCGGCGAACGCGGCAGCGCCGAGGCCGCGCGCCGGGTGCTCGAGGCAGGAGCACGTGCCGTCGTGCATTGCTACGGTCCGACCGAGACCGCGGTCTTCACCACGACCGCGCGCTTCACGGCGGACGCGCCGCCGAGCGAGCCGTTCTCGATCGGAAGCCCGATTGCCGGCACCACCTGCTATGTGCTCGATTCCGATCAGCGCCCGGTCGCGTTGGGAACAGAGGGCGAGCTGTGGATCGGCGGCGAGGCCGTGGCCACCGGCTATCTCGGCGATCCCGAGCTGACGCGCGATCGGTTCCGGCCGGATCCATTTCGTCCGGATGGCCTCATGTATCGCAGCGGCGACGGCGTGCGCATGCAGCACGATAGCGCGCTGATCTTCCTCGACCGCCTCGACGAGCAGCTCAAGGTCAGGGGACATCGCGTCGAGCCCGGCGCGATCGCAAGGCATCTCGAATCCGTTGAAAGCATCCGCGGCGCGGTGGTCCTGGCAGCCGAGCTTTCGCCGGGAGATCGCCGGCTCTATGCCTTCGTCACCACGTCCGCTGCGCCCGGCCACGGCGAGGCTCAACTTCGTGCGCGACTGCAGTCCGAGCTGCCCGCCGCCATGGTGCCCTCGCGGATCGTAACGGTTCCCTCGTTGCCGTTGTCGGCCAACGGCAAGGTCGACCGCGATGCGCTGCTGGCGCATCTGAAGGCGGACGCCCGCAGTGAGGACGCACAATTCGGCGACCGCGATCAGGCGGCTGTCGCCGCCCTCTTCGCCACCGTCCTCAAGCTCGCGCCAGCCGGTCCTGACGACGACTTCTTCGATCTCGGCGGCGACTCGCTGCTCGCTATGCGGCTGCTTGGACGATTGCGCGCGGAGCTCGGCTGGGAGGGCACGCTGCAGGATCTCTATGCCGATGCGACGGTCCGCGGTGTGGCGCGGCGGCTCGCCGACGACGTCGCCGCCCGCTTCGAGGCCGGTGTGCTGTGACGGCAGCCTCATTGATCGCCACGCTGCGGAGCCGCGGCATCGCGCTGTTCATGGACGGCGACCAGCTCCGGTTTCGGGCCCCGCCGGGCGCCCTCACGCCGGAACTGCGAGAGGCGATCGGCGCCGATCGCGCCGCCATCATCGCTCACCTGCGCGACGCCTCGCGTCTGTCGGCCGCCGAGCGCCGGCTATGGTTTGCGAGCCGGCTCGCGCCCGACGAGGCGCCGTACAACGTATCAGCGGCCTATCGTCTGACCGGCCCGCTCGATGTCGCCGTGCTCGAAGCCGCCTTCAATGACGTCGTCGCAGCTCACGACGCTCTCCGCACCGGCTTTCGCGACAGCGACGGTGAACCCGAGCGGTTCGTCGCACAGCCGTCTCAGTTCCGGATCACGCAGCTCGATCGTTCGGAGGTCTCGACGGCCGCGCGCGACGCGATCGCGCGCGAGCTGGCCTCGCGGCTGTCGCGGCAGCCAATCGCGCTGGAGCAACCGCCCCTGCTGAGGCCGACCCTGGTCCGCTTCGCTGACGACGACCATCTGCTGGTTCATCTCATTCATCACATCGTCACCGATGGCTGGTCGCACGCCCTGTTCTGCCGTGACCTCTCGGCCGCCTATCGCGCACGTCGTGCCGGGCAGATGTGGCAGCCCACGCCACGCGCGCTGCAGTCCGTCCCGCCGGCGCCGAGCTGCAGGCTCACACCGGCTCAATCGCCGGAACCAAGGCCGGTGCCGCATGACGCCGTTCGCGCGTCGGGACGACCTCACGACGGCCTGACGCTGGCGGCGCGGCTCCCAGCCGGCCTGCATGCGCGTGCCCGTGATTTCGCCCGGCAGCGCCGCACCAGCATCGCGACCGTGCTGCTGGCCGTCCAGATGCTGCTCGTCGCGCGCCTGTCGGCGAGCCCGACACCGGTTATCGCCGTGCCCGCGGCCAGACGGCGCGACGGCGCCTTGGGCGAGCAGATCGCCTTCCACATCGACACGCTCGCCATCACCGCCGACTGCAGCAGCGCGCTGCGCTTCATCGATCTGCTGACGCAGACGCATGACGATCTAGCTACCGCGCTCGACGACGCCGGCGATGAGTTGCCGAACGATGCGTCGCGCTCGGCGCTGCTCGCCAATCCAGCCCTCACGAGCTTTGCCTATCAGGCCACACCCGACACGCCCCTGCTGCTCGATGATGTGGAGATCAGCGTGGTCGGCTTCGAACGGGGCACCACCCGCTTCGATCTCGAGCTTCACGTCTGGCCGCTCGCCGGCCACGCCACCTCGGCGCTGCTGGAGCCGGCACCGGAGAGCGAGCTCGCACTCTCTGGAATCGACACCAGCGAGCCCGACGGCTTGCGGCTGATGCTGACTGCCCGCAGCAACAGCTTCACCCGCGAGGGCGCCGCGCGTTGGCTGCGCCGCTACGTGAACCTGCTCGACGCTTGTCTCGCCGCGCCCGAGAGCCGCCTCGTCGATCTGCCTCTCGACGCGTCCGCCGATCTGGCCACGCAGCAGCAATGGCTCGAGCGGCCCCGCGCGCTGCCCGGCGGCTCTACTGGTCTCGCCGCCCGCTTCGAGGCCGTCGTCGCAGCCAACGGCCCGCGCAATGCGATCGAAGGCGATGACGGACGAACGCTGACCTACGCCGCGCTCGACGCGGAGAGCCGCGCGCTCGGTGCGCGGCTCGTCACGGCCGGCATTTCGCGAGGCGATATCGTCGGCGTCACCGCCGAACGCTCCGTCGCAGCGATCGTCATGCTGCTCGCGGTGATCCGCGCCGGGGCCGCCTATCTGCCGCTCGATCCGGCACTGCCCGAGGCGCGCCTGTCGCTGATGCTGAAGCAGGCCGGTGTGCGGCACGTCGTCACGACCTCGGCGATCCGCGAGCGCCTCGCGCGTCTCGATCCGGCGCCTCATCTCATCGTGGCCGATCACAGCACGACAGAAAGCCTGGCGCGGCCGCTGCCTGCACCGGGGCTGCTCGACGCCGGCAGCCCGGCCTATGTCAACTTCACCTCCGGTTCGACCGGCACGCCGAAGGCGATCATGGTGCCGCACGGCGCGATCGCCAATCTCGTCCTCGACACCGACTACGCGGCGCTGACGCCGGCGGACCGTATTGCGCAGGCCGCACCGCTGTCGTTCGATGCCGCCACCTTCGAGATCTGGGGCGCGCTGCTGAACGGCGGCTGCATCGCGCTCGTCGACAAGCACACCCTGCTCGATCCGGACACGCTCGCACGCGAGCTGCAGGCCCGCGCCATCTCGGTGATGTTCCTGACGACGGCGCTGTTCAACCAGGTCGCGCAGCTCAAGCCCGCCGCCTTCGCGCCGCTGCGGCTCGTGCTGTTCGGCGGCGAAGCCGTCAATATCGATCATGTCCGCCGGGTTCGCGCGGCCGGTACGCCCGCCCGCCTGCTCCATGTCTACGGTCCGACCGAGACCACGACCTTCGCCACCTTCCATCCGATCGAACAGCTCTCGGAGCGCGCCGCGACGGTGCCGATCGGTCGTCCTCTGCCTGGCGTGATCTGTCGTATCCTCGATGCCGATCTCAGGCCGGTCCCAGCCGGGATACCCGGTGAGCTCTGCATCGGCGGCAGCGGTCTCGCCATCGGCTATCTCGGCGACATCAGTGCGACCGACGCCCGCTTCGTCACCGTGTCCGATGGCACGAGACTCTATCGCAGCGGCGATCTCGCGCGGCTCGATCCGTCCGACAACATCGAATTCCTTGGCCGGCGCGACAACCAGGTCAAGATCCGCGGTCACCGCATCGAGATCGAGGAGATCGAGCTGTGGCTCGCGCGCCATCCGGCCATTGCCGAAGCTGCCGTCATCGTGCGCGGCGAGAACGAGGACAAGTCGCTCGACGCCTTCGTCACGCTGACGGACAACACCACCGAGGTGAGTATCGTGCTCCGCTGGCTTCGGCAGCAGCTGCCGGACTACATGATCCCGTCGCGGATCACGCCGCTGCCGCGCATGCCGATCAGCGACCACGGCAAGATCGACCGCGCGGCGCTGCACCTCGTGACGCCGGCGGATGCCGCGCCCGATGCGGAGAAAGTCGCGGCTGGCGATCTCGAAAGCGAGATCATCGCGATCTGGTCGGAGCTATTGGCCCGGCCGATCGGACGTGACAGCGATTTCTTCGAACATGGCGGCCACTCGCTGCTGGCGACCCGGGCGATCTCGCTGCTGTCGCAGCGTCGAGGCCTGGCCGTGCCGCTGCGGCTGATGTTCGAGCAGCCGACGCCGCGCCTGCTCGCCGCCGCCATTGGCACGAGCGATCAAGCGACGCCGACGAACCGCGAGATCATCGCCGGCAAGGCAGCGCCCGGCGCGGCACCGCTCTCCTTCGCGCAGCAGCGGCTGTGGTTCCTGGAGCGGCTCGATTCGGGCACGGCAGGCTACAACGTGCCGATCGCCTATCAGCTCGATGGACCGCTGGACATCGCGGCGCTTCGGGCTGCGCTCGATCGGATCGTCGCCCGCCACGAGCCGCTGCGCAGCCGAATGACCGAGCGCGACGGCCAGTCCTGGCAGGAGCCACTGCCGCCAATGCCGTGCCCGCTGCGCATCATCGATCTGCGCGATCGGCCCGATGCTGTGAGCCAAGCGCGGGACATGGTCAGGGCGACAGCACTCGAACCGTTCGATCTGACCCAAGCGCCCCTGCTGCGCGCAACGCTGATCCAGGTTGCGCCGGACAGCACCTTGCTGACGCTCGTCGTGCATCATATCGCCTGCGACGGCTGGTCGCTCACCGTGCTGGCGCGCGAACTGTCCCTGCTCATGGGCGGCACCGATCTGCCGCCACTGCCGCTGCGCTACGCCGATTTCGCGGTGTGGCAACGCGACTGGTTCTCCGGCGCACGTGCGAGCGAGCAGCTCGAGGTCTGGTCGGCGCGACTTGCCGAGCTGCCGGAATTGCGCCTGCCGCTCGACCATCGCCGCCCGGCCCGGCAGTCCTATCGCGGCGGCGTCGTGCCGATCACGATCGATGCGGCGGCCACGGCGCGTCTGAAGGCCTTCTCCGAACAATGTAACGCGACGCCCTTCATGGTGCTGCTGGCGATCTACTGCGCGGTGATGGGTCGCACGGCCGCGCAGGAGGATTTTGCGGTGGCGAGCCCGATCGCCAATCGCCATCATCACGAGACCGAGGACTTGATCGGCTTCTTCGTCAACACGCTGGCGCTGCGGCTCGACCTCTCCGGCGCGCCGTCGCTGGAGGCGCTGGTCGGGCGCGTCCGAAGCGTCGCGCTGGAGGCCTATCAGAACCAGGACCTGCCCTTCGAGCAGCTGGTGGAGCGCCTGCAGCCGGGCCGCGATCCCGCGCGCAATCCGCTGGTCCAGGTCGCATTCGCCCTGCAGAATGCGACCGACGACCGGCTCGCTTTCCCAGGCATCAGGGCTGCGCCGTATCAGGTCGACATCCGCACCACGCGGTTCGACATCGAGACCCATCTGTTCGAACGCGACGGCGCCATTACGGGCCTGCTGGTCTATGCGACCGACCTGTTCACCGAAGTGACGGCAGGCCGCATCGTCAGCCACTTCATGGCGCTGCTGGCAGCCGCTCTCGACCGGCCTGCCGTGTCGCTGAACTCGCTCGCCGTGGCGTCGGCCTCCGATCTGCTGATCCAGCGGCAATCGCTGGAGCGATCGCGTGCGCTGCCCGGCGGCGATACCGGTCTCGCCGCACGCTTCACGGCCATTGCAGCCGCGTATCCTCAGCGCATCGCGATCGAAGGCGACGATGGCCGAACGCTCGGCTATGCCGCGCTCGATGCGGCAAGCCGCGCGCTGGGCGAACGGCTCGTCGCCGCCGGCGTCGGGCCGGGCGACGTTGTCGGCGTCATCTGCGCACGCTCGGTCGATGCGATCGTCATGCTGCTCGCGGTGATCCGCGCTGGCGGCGCCTATCTGCCGCTCGATCCGTCGCTGCCCGCGGCGCGGCTGGCATTGATGCTGAAGCAGGCCGGCGTGCGCCATGCCGTCACGACGAACGATCTCCGCGGTGTGCGTATCGATCATCCGCTCGCCATTGTCGTTGCGGACGACCCTGACCGGCATCGGCATGGCACGCTGCCGGCGCCCGAGGCGATGCGTGACGACAGCCCCGCTTATGTCAACTTCACCTCGGGCTCGACCGGCACACCCAAGGCGATTCTGGTGCCGCAGGGCGCGGTCGCCAATCTTGTGCTTGACACCGACTACGCAGCGCTGACGCCTGAGGATCGCATCGCGCAGGCGGCGCCGCTGTCGTTCGATGCCGCCACCTTCGAGATCTGGGGCGCGCTGCTCAATGGCGGCTGCATCGTGCTGGTCAACAAGCAGACCTTGCTCGATCCCGAAGCGCTGGCGCGCGATCTGCGCAACCGGGGCGTCTCGGTGATGTTCGTCACGACGGCGCTGTTCAACCAGGTCGGCCAGTTGCAGCCCGCAGCCTTCGCGCCGCTGCGGCTCGTTCTGTTCGGCGGCGAGGCCGTCAACGCCGATCACGTCCGCAGCGTGCTCGCGGCTGGTCCGCCGGCCCGGCTGCTGCACGTCTATGGACCGACGGAGACGACCACCTTCGCGACGTTCCATTCGATCGCCGAGCTTGCGGAGCGCGCCGCCACGGTGCCGATCGGACGGCCGCTGCCGGGCGTCCTCTGCCGCATCCTCGATGCTGATCTCAGGCCGGCCCCCGCCGGCCTGCCCGGCGAGCTCTGCATCGGCGGCAACGGCTTGGCCACCGGCTATCTCGGCGACATTGCGGCGACCGAGGCCCGCTTCATCACCGCGCCGGACGGGACGAGACTCTACCGCAGCGGCGATCTCGTCCGGCTCGATCCCGATGACAACATCGAGTTCGTCGGGCGGCGCGACAATCAGGTCAAGATCCGCGGCCACCGCATCGAGATCGAGGAGATCGAGCTCGCACTGACGCACCATCCTGCGGTCGCCGAGGCGGCCGTCGTGGTGCGCACGACGGATGACGACAAGGTCCTCGAAGCTTTCGTCACGCTCAAGCCGGAGGTTGCCACCGCGCAGCACCAGCAGCATGGCCAGGCGTTCGTCTCCGACTGGCGCGAGCTCTACGAGGTCACCTACGCACCTGCCGCCGAGGCGGTCGATGCAGATCTGGCCGGCTGGCACGACAGCTACACCGGCCACCCGATCGCGGTCGCCGAGATGCGCGAGTGGCAGGCCAGGACGACCGATGCGCTGCTGGGGCTGAAGCCGCGCCGCGTGCTTGAGATCGGCTGCGGCACCGGGCTGCTGCTGCGCGGTCTCGCCGATGTCGTCGAGTCCTATCACGGCACCGACTTCTCCCCGCCGGCCGTGGACGGCACACGCGAGCTCGCGCGGCGCCGAGGCTGGAGCCATGTGACGATCGAGCAGCGCGAGGCCAATGATTTCGTCGGCCTGCCGCTGCAGCATTTCGATCTCATCATCCTCAACTCCATCGTGCAGTACTTCCCGAGCCGGGACTATCTGCGCCGCGTGCTCGACGGCGCGTTCGCCTGCCTCGCGCCGTCGGGTCGGATCTATCTCGGCGACGTCAGGTCGCTGCCGCTCCAGCGGCTGTTCGCGGTTTCCGTCGAGGCCCGGCAGCATGCGCTCGGCGGCCCCGCCATTCTCGCCCGCGCCGCCAACCGCATGCGCTTCGATAAGGAGCTGGTGCTCGACCCCGCCTTCTTCACCCGCATCGCCGCCGAGCATGGCGCGACAGTCCGGCTCACGGCCAAGCGCGGGGTGGCCATCAACGAGCTCACCAAGTACCGCTATGAGGTGGTGCTCGACACGGACGCCGCTCACTCGCCGGCTCCCGCGGTCAGCATGGCCTGGGCCGCCCTCGATGCCGTCGATCCGGTGGCCGAGACGATCGCTGTCGCGCAGAAACATGGATCGCTCTGCATCACCGGTGTGCCGGACGGCCGCCTGACCGACGATCTCAAGCTGCTCGCCTCCATTGATCCCGATGCATCATCGCCGGCCAGCGCCCCCCATCCCGAGCAGTTCGCAGCTGCCGCAGCCGCGGCCGGCTTCGCCGTCGAATTCGCGCTTTCGGAGCACGCCGGCAACGGCGTGCTCGACCTGCTGCTGTATCCGCACGGCGGCTCACGCCCCGTCTCTCCTCTGGAAGCGTCGCGCGCGGCGAAGCCGTGGGCCGAGCTGTCGAACGATCCGCTGCAGACGGCGCTTGGCCGCAGCATCGGGCCCAAGCTGAAGCTGCACCTTGGCCAGCTGCTGCCGGAGTACATGATCCCCGGCCAGATCGCGGTGATCGAGCGGATGCCGCTCGCCCGCACCGGCAAGATCGATCGCCGCGCACTGCTGCCGATCGCAGCCGCACCGATGCAGGACGAAGCGGCGGCCCCGACCGGCGATGCCGAGCGCGCCATCCACGCGATCTGGCAGGAGCTGCTGCAGCGGGAGCGCATCGACCGCGCCACCAACTTCTTCGACGCCGGCGGCCATTCGCTGCTGCTGGTGCGGCTGCTCCATCGCATCAACAGTCATTTCGGCCGCGAGCTGGCGCTGATCGACCTGTTCCGCGCCACCACTATTGCCGACCAGGCCAGGCTCGCGACCGAGCACGAGGTAGCGATGCCCGAGACGCCGGACGTCGATGATCGCGCTGAGCGCCGCCGCCACGCGCTCGTCGACCGCAGGCGGAGCCACCGATGACCAGCCACGATCCCATGGCACCTGCCAATCTCGGCGACCGCCTCGGCGTCGCACCGGCGCAGCTGAAGTCGCGCGTGATCGACTTCTACAACGGCCTCAACGCCTATCTTTCCGACAGCAGCCTCGACGGCTATGTGCAGTTCTTCAACTGGGGCTACCTGCCGGTCGACGGACGTCCCGACGATTGGAGCGGCAGCCTGCCGGCGGCGATGCTTGACCGGCATGCGGTGCGTCTCGTTCTCGAGCTGCTCGGGCCCATCGGTGTCGACGGCCTGGACGTGCTCGACGTCGGCTGCGGCCGTGGCGGCACGCTGGCGACGCTTGCCGCGCGGTTTGCGCCTGCGAGCCTCACCGGCGTCGATCTCAACCCGACGAGCATCGCGCATTGCCGCCAAGCCCACGCCGATCCGCGGCTGCGCTTCTTCCAGGGCGACGCGGAGGACCTCGCTTTCGGTGACGGCAGCTTCGACCTCGTCACCAACATCGAGTCCTCCAACGCCTATCCGGACATCGACCGCTTCTACCGCGAGGTCAACCGCGTGCTGCGGCTCGGCGGACATTTCGCCTATACTGACCTGCTGCAGCCTGGGCAGTTCGCGCATGCGCGCGATTTCCTCACCGCCAACGGCTTCGTCATCACGGCCGATCGCGACATCACCGCCAACGTGCTGGCCGCACGGCGCGAGGCAGCGCAGGTGCAGCTGCGCGCCTTCAACGCCGATGCGGACGGCGCGGCCGACCCGACGCGCGCTGCCCTGATGAGCTATTTCCTCGCGCCGGAAGGCTCCGAGTTCTTTGACAGCATCGAGAACGGCCGTTTCGAATATCGCATCCTGCGCCTGCGCAAGGTTGCCGACTGCATCGAGCTGTAGCGGGATCGCGCCATGTCCGACCACGACGTCTACGATCTGCCCGACAAGGCAACGGCGCCCGAGGCCTTCAAGTCGCGCATCCAGCGCTTCTACGGCTACTGGAACCGGCGCGTCGACGGCCTGCCGTTCGGCGAGGTCAGCCTGTTCATGAACTGGGGCTATCTGCCCGCTGGCCAGGACGAGGCGCGCGTGCCGCCGCGAGCCGATGCGGTCAATGCCAGCTCGGTGCGGCTGATCCTCGAGCTGGTCGGCGACACCGAGCTCGCCGGCCGCGACGTGCTCGACATCGGCTGCGGCCGCGGCGGCACCGTGCACACGCTGCTGAGCTACTTCCATCCGCGCGAGGTCACCGGCATCGACCTCACGCCGGAGAACATCGCGTTCTGCCGCCGCGCGGTCGATGCGCCGCGCAGCCGTTTCCTTGAGGGCGACGCCGAGCAGCTGCCGTTCGCCGACCAGAGCTTCGACGTCGTGACCAATGTCGAGAGTTCGCACTGCTATCCGCACATCGCGCGGTTCTACGCCGAGGTGGCGCGGGTGCTGCGGCCGGGCGGCACGTTCCTCTACACCGACGTGTTCGACCCCGACGACGTGACGGCACGGCGGGCGGAGATGAGCGCCTGCGGCCTCGACGTGCTCAGCGACCGCGACATCACGCCGAATGTGATGCTGGCGCGCGCCGCCGAAGGCGATGCGCAGCTCGCCGGCTTCGGGGCTCCGGCGCCGGTCGAGACGGACGATGTCACCGCGCAATCCGATGCCCGCGTGCTCGATCTCATCATGGCCCGCCCCGGCTCGGAGATGCAGGTCGCGATGACTGAAGGCCGCCTCTCCTACCGCATCCTGCGCGCGCGCAAGCGCGAGAGGCTGGCGAGCCGGCTGCGCGGCCCTCACCGCGGCTGATCACTTGTCAGCTCCGCGCCGATGAGCTTCTCAGACGGCAGGGCCGGCGGCAGCTGATACGCCGTGATGCGGACGAGCCCATCCGCAGCAGCCACCAGCAACTCATCGTCGCCCGCCGCGATCACTCGTCCCGCCGGCGCTTTCGCGGCGGCATCGCTCGCCTCGGCCCGCCAGATCAGCAGCGGCCCGCTGTGGCCGGCGACGAAGCTGCGCCCAGGGTTGAATGGGCTCAGCGCGCGCAACCGCCGCAGCACGGCCTCGCGCGGCTCGTGCCAGCGCAGCACGTCGTCATCCGGCTTGAGCTTGCCGAAGTAGCGCCGCGGCCCCGCTCCCGGCGTGCCGCGCTCGCCGGCAAGCACGTCCAGCACCGCGCTCTGATAGAAGCCGACTGCGCCGTCGCGCAGCCGCTCCTCGACCACGTCGCGATACGGCGCGTCGTCGATCGCGATGCGGCGGGTGCGGATGATCGGCCCGTCGTCGAAGGCGGCGCTCATCAGATGCGCCGTCTGGATGACCGCCGGCCAGCCTTCGAGGATGGCCGCGAACACCGGCTCGAGGCCGCGCGCGCCGGGGATCTCGCCGGGATGCAGGTTGAGCACGCCGAGCCGCGGCAGCGCCAGCACGTCCGCCGCAAAACGCTCGGGATGGCCCCAGTTCACGAACAACTCGGCGTCGAGCGCTCGCAGCTTGGCGATCGTCGCGGGGTCGTTGATCGACGGACCAACATCCACGACCAACAGTCCGCGCGCGGCGGCACGGCGCTGCACCCCACCGCCGAGCGTCCCGCGCGGCGGCACGATCGCGCAGACATCGCATCCGGCGGCAATCAGCGCGTCGGCGAGCTCGAAGCTCGGCACCGAGCTGCCGAGAATGGCGATCCGTACGCGCTCCATGGCGATCTGCTATCCTGCTCCACTCACCCGCAGCCGCCGCGCTGCGGGCAAGGCACGAGTCGGCGCGGCATCATTACCATCGCTCACTTCACAACTGTCAAATAGCGTTGCGGCGTCGCGCGCGAGCGCGCCACTGCCTGGTCGGCATTCCCGCATCGAGAGACATGACATCGCGATCCCGCGGCGAGGACGCCCGGGCTTTGCATCTGGTTCGTCCTCTTCCTGTCAAGAAGAGGCGCAGGGAAGGCCGGGAGCCTGCCGCCCCCATGGCCCCCGTGCAGAGAAAAATGCACGGGGCAGGAACCACAGGTTCGGCTCGGAACATCCCGGCCTTCCCTGCGCGATGGTTTGAGCGGCTTATAGGCGCTCTCCCCGGGGACCGGCTGTCTTGCCCCCGTCGCCGGCGGTTCATCATCACCACCGGCTTGGCGCCAGCTTCGGGGCGCCAGGACCACACCACTTCACCGTCGCATCGCTCCGTTCGTCGGCCCGGCCGTGAAGCCAGGCTGCAGAGCAACGCGCCCACCGCATCGCGGACCCGACGTTCGTGACGATCGCGAAACGTCCCTCTTGGCGGGCCCGGATGCGCGGAAATGTGGATGTGATTTGCCCGTCGAGGCAAGTCAGCAGTCCGCGACAAACTGGCACGACGGGCAGTTGGCGCATGGCGGCAATGCGGCGATTGCCCGTCGGGCAGATCGGAGCTCCCTCATCGGACTAACAACAACGATCACCCCCGCTGCCGGTGACGGGGCGAAGCGCGACCAGCCCATGTCAATCCCACCAGAAGTACCACCAGTCGCTGCTCATCAAGGCGGCGGCGAGCGCGCTGAAGGTGCCTGCGCCCTGGTCGATATTGTCAGGACAATAGACGTAGTGCTCTCGCGCCAGCGCGAGAGCCTCGTCTCGGGTCTTCGGCCGCCTCGTCACCCGCAGATTGATCACGTCGGAGGTCATGCCGACAAGCTCGGCGCCGTAGCGGTCGCGCCAGCTCCGAAAGGCGGCGACGTGCTCCTCTGGCTTGGGGCAGCCGTTCCAATGGCCCCAGCGGAGAATGGCGGGGATGGTCGTCCAGTCATCGGTCGGCGCCAGACCGATGATGACCTTCTGAAGCGGCTGTCCGGTGCGATAATCCATGACCACCGACAGGCCTTCCACCGCTTCCGAGGTGTCGGGCCATTCGCCGAGCGGAGGCTCGCGGCCGGATCCGAGCATCGCCGCGATGGTCTCGTCGCGGCTCAGTGTGCGCAGCTGTCCGTCCTTGCTCTCATTGATGGTCGGCAACGGCATGTCCGGCCTCGCGGCCAGCATCTCCTTGAACTGCCTGATCGCGGCTTCGTTGCTGTCCTTGCTGCGCTGAATGAAGTCGTCGGGAAACTTGATGGACGCGGCATCGCGGAGAATGTCCTCGACCGGCCGAAGCGGCGGCACGTACGGTCCGCTCGGACCGAACGGCGCCAGCACATTGCCCAATGTCTGGTCCTCGTCCTCACCGCCCAGCACGACCGGAGTCCCCTGCCCCGCCGCCTTAAGCTCCTGCCATTTTGCCAGGGCGTTGGCGCCCGTGGTCTCGATCAGCTTGAGGGGAAACTGCGCCATGGCCTGGCGTTGGTACTCCTGCGCGATATCGTCCGGTGTCACTGCCTGCGCCCTCCACGGCATGATCGCGCCCAGCGATCCGGCGAAGAGCCCTCTCAGCACATCCCGCCGTTGCATCGCGCGCCCACTACCACATGATGCCTGATCAGCAAGGATCTTAGCAAAACGTTCAAGCCGGTTTCGAGGCACAACCGCAAAATCTGATCCTTGTGACGACACCCGCCGGCTAACCGGGCTTCCTCCCGGCGACGCCGGTGGCGCAACCGAAGACGTACTTCGAGAACGTCACCTCCAGGCCTTGCGCACGCAGCATACGCGCCAAGCCTGACGCATCGCCGAAATTGGTGCTGTAGGTGCCGATCATCGCAAAATCCTGGGCGCCGCGCAGAAAGATGCGCTCGATCAGTGGCAGGACGGTCTTGAGGTGGAGCAGGTAGAGCGGCCGCAGCCACCAGTCCTTGGGGTCGGAGGCCTCGATCATGGAGAACACGCCGCCGGGCTTCAGCACCCGGGCGATCAGGGCGGCGAGGCGCGCGTGCTGCTCGGGATTGAACGTCTTCAGGCCGAAGGTCGAGATGACGAAATCCGCGCTCT
>NZ_CAFI01000483.1 GCF_000239775.1 Bradyrhizobium sp. ORS 375 | reverse complement strand
CCACGCCGCGTCCGCCACCACCTGTCCAGCAGGGAAGCCCGCGCGGTCGGCGTCCTGCAGCACCTGCAGCGCCGTATTGGCGCCGCGCGCCGCCGTGACCAGCGCGTCGGGAGCACCGGCCTCGCGCAATGCGTCGGCGAGCCAGGAGAGATCGACCTCGCCGGCGCGCGAATGCAGGTCGAGCAGGCCCTGGCCGAGCTTGGTCATCTTGGCGAAGCCGCCGGCCACCGTCACGCGCGCCACCGGGTGGCGGCGCAGATATTTCAGCATGCCGCCGGCGAAATCGCCCATGTCGATCAGCGCCGCTTCGGGCAGAGCGTAGAGCTGCTGAACGGCCTTCTCGGACGTGCTGCCGGTCGCGCCAGCAACATGCGGCAGGCCGCTCGCGCGGGCGACATCGATGCCGCGATAGATCGAATGAATCCATGCCGCGCAGCTGAAGGGCACGACGATCCCCGTGGTGCCGAGGATCGACAGGCCGCCGACGATGCCGAGCCGCGGATTCAGCGTCTTCTTCGCCAGCTCCTCGCCGCCTGGGATGGAGATGGTGACGACAACGTCGCGCGGCCCGTCGAGCGCAACAGCGCTTTCGCTGATCGCGGTCGCAATCATCTCGCGCGGCACGGGATTGATTGCCGGCTCGCCCGGCGGCAGCGGCAGCCCGGGCCGGGTCACCGTGCCGACGCCAGGCCCGGCGCGAAAGATGACTCCGGTTCCGTCAGCACCGCGCTGCACCGTCGCCTTGATCAACGCGCCATGCGTCACGTCGGGATCGTCGCCGGCGTCCTTGATGACAGCGGCGGTCGCGCTCGCATTGGCGGTCTCGTGCATCGCCACCGCAAAGCTGGCGCGACGGCCGCCGGGCAGGGCGATCTCGACCATGGCCGGGCAATGGCGGGTGATCAGCAGCTCATAGGCGGCGCGCGCGGCCGCGGTCGCGCAGCTGCCGGTGGTCCAGCCCCGCTTCAGCGGTCGGTTCGGCGTAACAGCGGATCCCGTCATGGCCGCTCGCATAGCACATTTTGGCGGCGGGCGGCGGGGCCTCGGCCATGACGGCGACGGCGCCCAGGGGACTCATCATTGCAGCCCCGCGCTCGGGGGCGGGGAAGACGACGGTCACGCTCGGACTGCTGCGGGCGCTTGTCCGTCGCGGCCTACGCGTGCAGCCGTTCAAATCCGGTCCGGATTATATCGATCTCGCCTTTCATTCCGTCGCCGCGGAGCGGACGAGCTACAATCTCGACAGCTGGGCGATGTCGGCGTCGCAGCTCACCGGACTGGTCTCCGGCGTCACCGCCGACGCTGAAGTCGCCATCGTCGAAGGCGTCATGGGCCTGTTCGACGGTGCGCCGCAGCCCGGCCGCGCCGCCCGTGGCTCGGCCGCGGATCTCGCATCTCTGCTCGGCTGGCCGGTGCTGCTGGTTCTCGATGTCAGCGGCCAGACGGAAACGGCCGCCGCCGTCGCGCTCGGCTGCGCGCGCTTTCGCGACGACATCGCGGTTGCCGGCGTGATCCTCAATCAGGTTGCGAGCGAGCGGCACCAGGCGCTGATCGCGCCTGCTTTCGAAACCGTCGGGATCAACGTGCTGGGCGCGCTGGCACGCGACCGGCAATTGACGTTGCCCGAGCGCCATCTCGGCCTGGTGCAGGCCCAAGAGATCAGTGCGATCGAGACGCATCTCGACCGGCTGGCGGCACAGATCTGCGCGTCGGTGGATCTGGACGCCGTGCTTGCCCTGGCGCGGCCGCTGCGCGCGCCGGGTGGAGCCGTTGCCCGATCCGGCTTCGGCATCAGTCCACCGGGGCAGCGCATCGCACTGGCCTCCGACGCAGCGTTCTCGTTCAACTATCCGCACCTCCATCGGCACTGGCGCGCCGAGGGGGCCGAGATCGTGCCGTTCTCGCCGCTGAATGACGAGGCCCCCGACGCCTCGGCCGATGCGGTGTGGCTGCCCGGCGGTTATCCCGAATTGCATGCGGGACGGCTGGCCTCGGCGCGAGCCTTCCTGCAAGGCCTCCGCGCAATGGCGGCGCGCGGCGTTCCGGTTCACGGCGAGTGCGGCGGCTACATGACGTTGGGAGACGGGCTGGAAGATGCTGACGGCACGCGGCACGCGATGGCGGGGCTGCTGTCGCTGGAGACCTCGTTCGCCAGGCGTCGCCTGCATCTCGGCTATCGCCGCGCTGCGCTGCTGGCCGACTGCAGCCTCGGCCGAAGAGGGGCGGTGGTTCACGGTCACGAGTTCCACTATGCAACGATCTTGCAGGAGGGCGACGATCCCCTGATCGACTGCCGTGATGCGACGGGACAGGCCACCGCCGAGCGTGGTGCGCGGCGCGGCACCGTCACCGGCTCGTTTCTGCACGCGCTGAGCGGAGAGAGTGCATGAGCACCGCGAAGCCCACGCCGCCGCGTTTCGATGCGTCGTTCAAGGAAGGCTTTGCTGAGCTGGTGCGCTGGCGCCGCGATGTCCGACGCTTTCGGCGGGATCCGGTGGCCCCGGAGCTCATCGAGCATCTGCTCGCGCTGGCCGCCCACGCGCCGTCGGTCGGCTTCTGTCAACCCTGGCGATTCGTGCTGGTTGAGAGCGCTGTGCGGCGCGCAGCTGTCATCGAGAATTTCAGGTCAGCCAACCAGGCGGCGCTCGCAGGATACGATGGTGAGCGGCGTGCTCTTTATGCGGGCTTGAAGCTGGAAGGGCTCACGCAGGCGCCGGTGCATCTCGCCGTCTGCGCCGACGAGGGCGCCGCGACCGGTCACCGTCTCGGCCGCGCCACCATGCCGGAAACCCTGCGCTACTCGGTGGTGGCGGCGATTCAGACCTTCTGGCTGGCGGCGCGTGCGGAGGGGCTCGGAGTCGGCTGGGTGTCGATCCTCGATCCCTTGGCCGTCTGCCGGCAGCTCGAGCTGCCGTCGGACTGGACGCTGATCGCCTATCTCTGCGTCGGCTGGCCGGAGGAGGAACATGACGATCCCGAGCTGGAGCGTCACGGCTGGGAGGCGCGGCTCGAACAGTCTGTGATCGAGCCACTGAAGCGTTAGGGCATGATCCGGTCGAGCGGTCCTTCGAAAGGATCATTCCGCTCACGACGCCATCGCCATCGCCATCGCCCGCGCAGGTGCGTCCAGCGCGACAGGCGCGGCGGCCGCGCACGCTGCGCCGTCCAGCCGAAAGCGCCGGCCGTGCAGCGTCACCGTGAGCGGAATGCCGCGGAAGTCGTCGTGAAACGCATCGATGCGGCGCTTCATTTCGGCGGCGTCAATGTCGGCCGGCATGTCGCACATCTCGGCATACATCTGCTTGGTGCTCTTGATTCCGGTCCAGGCGATCGGAAGGACCGGTTGCGGGCCCGGTTGGCAGGCGAGATCGCGCGACATCCGCCAGAACAGGTAGGCAAGACGCACGAACGCCATCTGCTCCAGGCCGCGGACGTCGACGCCGCCCGGGATATCGAACGTCTCGACGCCGACGATCGCTCCACAATCGACACGCGGCTCCATCACATGAGCGGTCGCACCGAAGCGGCTGGCGCCGTCGTAGATCGCAAAATGCGCCGGAGCCCAGCCCGGATAGTCCGTGGATGCCGGATGAAAATTGTAGGCATCGTGGCCGAGCGCCGCAAGGATGTCAGCCGGCACGATCACGCTGGTCGTGAAGGCCAGCAGCCGCGACCGGCCAAGCACGTCCCGCTCGATGGCCTCGAGCTCCGCCAAACTGACCACGCAGCGAAAGGAAAGGGCAGGGTTGTGTGCCCTCAGCAAGGCGGTGAGCGCGAGGTGCTGATCGCGGCTGCCGGTCAGAAGGATGATGGTGTCGAACATGGTCTGCCTCGTTGGCCTCAGCGGCGGGCGGTCTTGATGTTGGTGGGAGTTCGCGTCGCGTCTGCTGCCGCCGCGGCCTGAAACAGATCTGGCGTCAGCGCCTGCCCGGCCATCAGCTCAACAACTGCATTGCCGGCGCGGGCGGCGGCTTCGCGCGCGGCGCGAACGTCCGACGGCGATCCGCAGAGCGAGAGCTCAAGGCGGGCGGAGCCGCCACAACGGGCGGTGAAGACGCGCGTCAGCGCATCGATGCTGTCAGCAATTGCGCGTACGCTGCCTGCCTCGTCGCGCAGGACGACGGTGACCACCTTGTCCGAGTTCGCGTCGGAGCCGACGACGAGCAGCGAATCTGCGGGACCCGCGCGACCGGACCGCCGCGCCGACCGGACCATCGCCGAAAATTCAGGATTAGGACCGAGTTCGCTGATCGTCGGCTTCAAATTGTGAACGATCGTCGCATGGCTGCTTGCAGCTTCACCCGCGATGGCGTGGTAGGAGCGGGGGAGCCAGACGGTGTCGAGCGCGATCTGTGAGCTCACGGCACTCCAAGCCTGATCGATCAGATAGCCGTCCCAGACGTCCGGGTACGATGATGCGATCTCCTGCCACGTCCTGAGCATCGTGGCCGCCGCCCGCGAGGCACCGAAATAGAGGGTGCGCGCCGACATCTCCCAGCCATTCCACTTGTGGACGGCGAAGTCACAGCCGGCGAGATCGACAAGATTGGGCAGCGCCTGAAACATGACGTCGGGATCGACGTACAGCAGCCGCCCGCCGTGGCGTTGCCACATGCGGGCGACGAAGCCCGCCTTGTCCGCTGCGGTCAGCTGTCGGCTTCGACACTCGATCGCCTCGATGTCGAACGCGAGGCCGAGCCGCTCCAGCGAGTGTCGGAGATGATAGGTGTGCAGGTCGCCAAGGGTCTTGGAATGGCAGGAGACGATGCGTAGTGCCGTCTCCTTACGAGTCGCCTCCGATATCGGCCACGCGAGGCCACCCCACCACAATTGATGCGGGCCCTCTGCCGATGCGCCCACGGTTCCGAATTCCGCGAGCTTCGATTTGAGGAAGTCGAATGCGGGATTTTCGCCGAACGGGATCAAGACCACGTCGCGCTGGCCCAGCGAGCCGTACAGCAGTTCGGCTCCCGTGCCGGTCGGCGGATCGATCACGACGATGGTGCGTGCGTCGCCCGCCGAGATGCGGTCGCTCCAACGCGTGAGCGGTCCGGCTGTCTGCGACAGCCATTGCACGCGGCGCCCTTGTTGACGGCTCAGTTTGACGCCGCAGGCGTGCATGCCCTGCGCCGGGTCAGCGTCGATGGCCTCTGTGTCTCGTCCTGTCATGCGGATCCTCCTGCACGATAGAACGGCTGACGCCGTCCAATCAGGCGTATCGATCCGGTGCCGCCGCATTCGCCCGGCTCATACGGGTGCAGTCGCGGTCTGAGACGGAAAACGAGAGTAGCGTGTCGAGATATTGCTGAAGACCTGCGGACGCGTAGCGCCGGCGCTTGTTGAAACAATCAGCAACACGCGTGGACGGCTCGGACATAGACAGACACATGGAGCAGCGGCGGCTGGTCGCTTCATTTCCACCTCCGCCGCGACGATAACGGATGAGCTCGAAAAATCAGGCGCAAGAAGTTACAAAAAATATCATCATGAGATTAGTACATCGCTCGGACGGGTGACTGACAGAGTGAGAAAATCGGGTAGTTTCTTCTCGATGATTCGGAAAAATGTGCCGGGGGGGGCGGTCGCCGTCCTGCGGCGAGATCCGGATATCGGGCAGTGCCGAATCGCTCGCCTTGGGATCGGCTCGTGAGCGTTGTTAGTACGTGTTGTGGCTGCGTTTTCTCCTGCTGGCATCGTCCTTCGGAATGAATTCTGTCATGCCGACAAGCGGCTCAATCTCCTCGATGAACGTATGGTGCTTGATCGAGTGGCGGCAAAAATTGCCTGGAGGTAGGCAAAACGCTCCATGTAATAGCTTGAGAAATAACGCAAATACTCCGCCTGACAATTCCGTTCGCGGCGTTCAACGATCGGAAGCCGTCTGCGGCCAGCGCATTCGGCATTGCGGGTTGGAGATGCGGAAATGAGCTGCGCGCTGGACGTCTGTGTGCCCGCCGATGGCGTGGCCCCGAGCGGGCCGGCGCCTGCCGAGGCCGTAACGATGCCGTGGAGCGAATCCGTCAGCACCGTTCCCGATTGCATGCCGCCGGGCGAACCCGTCGTGTTCGACGAGGACAGCGAGCTGCTCGATCGCCTGGCCACCGGGGACGAACTCGCCTTTCGTCTGCTGGTCGAGCGGCACATCGACCGTGCTTATGCGATCGCGCTCCGAATCGTCGGCAATGCGGCGGATGCCGAGGACGTCGTCCAGGACACGATGTTGAAGGTGTGGACCCATCGTGGACGATGGCAGCATGGACGGGCGAAGTTTTCGACATGGCTCTATCGTGTCGTCAGCAATCGCTGCATCGACATCCGCCGCAAGCCTCGGACCGAGAACGTGGACGTCGTGCCCGAGGTGGCCGACGGCAAGCCGGACGCGGCGAGCGTGATCGAGCGTGCCGAGATGAGCGATCTTCTCGAGGCGGCCATGCAGCGTCTCCCCGAGCAGCAGCGCGTCGCGGTGATCCTCTCGTACCACGAGAACATGAGCAACGCCGAAATCGCCGGGGTGATGGACACGACCGTCGCTGCAGTGGAGTCGCTTCTCAAGCGGGGGCGCCAACAACTGCGCGACCTGTTGAGGCGCCACGAGCGCGACATCCGCGGCGCCTTCACCGATTGCTAACCACGATCGTTCCGGCGCTGCAGATTTTTCGCCTGATGCCGACAGGTCGCTCCGTTTGATCGGGCAGACGGAGTTGATCCGCGCCGTCAGTCCCTTCCAGGATCCGGCGTGTGCCGCCGATCAGCAATGGAGTTCCCACCGTGCCCGCCATTTCGACCAACATCGCCGCCAATTCCGCCGTCCGCTACCTGAACATCAACTCGAACCAGGAGACCAGCTCACTCTCCAAGCTGTCGAGCGGCTCGCGCATCACGTCGGCATCGGATGACGCGGCGGGTCTGGCGATTTCGACCCGCATCTCGTCCGATATCACCACGCTGCAGCAGGCGGCGACCAACACCGCGCAGGCGACGTCCATCCTTCAGACGGCCGATGGCGGCGCCTCCAACATCAGCGATATCCTGGCGCGCATGAAGTCGCTCGCCTCGGAGTCGGCCTCGGGCACGACGGTCGGAACCAGTCGCACCTACATCCAGTCGGAGTTCTCGCAGCTCATCAGTGAAATCGACTCGATCGCGACCGGCACGCGCTATAGCGGCCAGAGCCTGCTCGATGGCACCAGCACGTTCTCGGCAGGCGTCTCGGTTCTGGTCGGCTCCTCGGCAACAGACACGATCAACATCAAGCTGTCGGATCTGACCTCGGCCACGCTCGGCGTTTCCACGCTCGATGTCAGCACGCAGGCTGGCGCGACCACCGCGCTCACCGCCCTGGACACCGCGATCGACACGGTTTCCAAGGCCCGCGCGGATATCGGCGCTCAGGAATCGCGCTTCAACTTCTCGTCCGACTCCATCTCGACGCAGACGCAGAACCTGCAGTCGGCCAACTCGGCGATCAAGGACGTGGACATCGCCTCGGAGCAGGCGAAGCTGTCGTCGGCCCAGGTGAAGACCCAGGCCGCCGTGTCGGCCGAAGCGGCCGCCAACCAGATCCCGCAGTATCTCCTGAAGCTGCTGGGTTGAGCCGTGATCTCCCGGGCCGGCGTCAGGCCGGCCCGGGTCTTTCTGCGGAGAATGTCGGATGACCGTGAGCAGCGCGACTTCGAGCACGAGCACGGCGTCGTCGTCATCCTCGTCGACGAGTGGGACGAGCTCGCTGACCACGTCGGGGACGAGCACCACCAGCACGATCGACTGGACGGCACTGATCCAGTCCGCGGTGAATGCCAAGCTTACCCAGGCAACCCAGATCTCGACCAAGATCACGTCCAACCAGGCCAAGATCACAGCGTATCAGTCGCTGCAGACGGCGCTGAAGACGCTGTCGTCAGGACTCTCGTCACTGGCGACGTCGATGATCAACTCGCTTGCGACCAACGCCTTCGCGACCCGGGCGGCCACGATCAGCGCGACCGGCGACGTCAGCGCGTCATCGGCCCTGTCGATGTCGGTGAACAACGGCGCGGCGACGGGAAGTCACACGCTGACGATTGGCCAGATCGCCACCGCGCACAAGGTCGCGGGAGCGACCCAGTCCAGCCAGACCGCGGCGCTCGGCTATGCGGGCACGTTTGCGCTCGGCCTGTCCGGTGGCAGCACATCCGATATCACGATCACGAGCGACATGTCGCTGCAGGACGTCGTTGACGCGATCAATGCCCGGACGTCCACGACGAATGTGGAAGCCTCGATCGTCCAGGTCTCTAGCGGATCATACGAGTTGGTGCTCACGGGGACGCAGGACGCCGCAGACATCACCTATGCAAGCTCGTCCGGTGACGACATTCTCAGCAAGCTGGGGGTGACCGACAGCTCGGGCGCCTTCGCCACCGTGCTGCAGACGGCTCAGGCGGCGGAATTCACGCTCGACGGCATCGCTCTGACGCGAAATACCAACGACATCTCGGACGTGCTGAGCGGTGTGACGTTCGACCTGCTGCAGGCGACGCCATCCGGAACGACCTTGAACATCAGCATCGGCACCGACACGAGCCAGGTCTCCTCGGCGTTGCAGACCTTCGTGACCAACTATAACGCATTCCGTGATGCTGTTATCGCCCAGCAGACGTCCAATTCCGACGGAACCGCTGCATCCGGCGCGGTGCTGTTCGGCGACGGCACGATGCGCGACATCATGAACACGCTGCAGGCCGTGCTGGGCACCTCGGTCGGCGGGTTGACGATGGCGGACCTGGGCTTGTCGTTCAACGAGAAGAACGAGCTCGAACTCGATACCGGGACTTTGTCGACGATCCTCAGCACCAATCTCAGCGGCGTCACGACGCTGCTGTCGGCGCAGACCAAGACCTCGTCGAGTCAGCTCAGCGTCGTCAATACCGGGACCTCGCCGCAGTCATTTTCGCTGGATCTCACAGTGGATTCGTCCGGCAATCTCACGGCTGCGTCGGTCGCCGGCGACAGCTCCCTGTTTACCGTCAGTGGCAACACCATCGTCGGCAATTCCGGGACGATCTATGCCGGCATGGCCTTCACCTACAGCGGCTCGACGACGCAGTCGATCACCGTGACTTCGACGCAGGGGCTTGCGACGCAGATCTATCAGATCGCGAAAACGGCGTCGTCGAGCACCGGGTCGCTGCAGAAGCTGATCGACAGCCTTACGTCGCAGGATGAGACGCTGACGTCGAAAGCAAACGACATCAAGAGCGCAGCGGCGACCTTTCAGACCCAGCTCACGGCGCAATACGCCAAATATCAGGCCGCGATCGAGAGCGCGAACAACACGCTGACCTACTTGAAAGCCCTCCTCAACGCGAGTTCGAGTAACTGATGACACAGAATGCGACGGCGCAACGTGCAAGTCAGGCTTATCGTGGCGCGGCGGTGGCGGTTCCGCCACTGCGCGCCGTCATCATGCTGCTCAACGGGGCGGCGAACGATCTGCAGAAATCGTTGCAGGCCCAGGAGGCCCGCCGCTTCGAGGAAGGGCATGGCCATTTGACCCGCGCCGTCGCAATCCTGCGCGGTTTGAGCCTGCACCTCGATACGGGGCGGGGCGGGGCGGTCGCCGAGCAGGTGTTCGGGACTTACAACGCGCTCATCCTCGCCGTTCTGCGCGCCCATGGCCGTCCGTACATGCGCGAAAACCTGCAGCGGATCATCGACAGCCTGCTGGAGCTGCGTGATGCCTGGGAAATCGTCGAGGTGGCGGCGCGGACGAGGCGAGGTCCGGCTGATTCGAGCAACCGCCGGTAGGCGACGAATCAAAGACCGCGTGCATCGCGGAAACCTCTCGAAACCGACCAGAAACGGGTAGCATCGTCTGGGGGCTGCGGTACTCATTGCAGGCTGTCGTGCAGATATGCCCCGGAAACTACGGGGTTTTCAAGCCTCGCCTCGGGTTCGAGCGCCGTGGTTGCCGATATCAATTTGGTTCGCCGCCTGAATGGTTTATGACGGTCACGGACACGCTGGATGAGCGGACGATGGACGTCAGAGAATTCGAGGATCTGGTCGACCGCCTGGGAGAAGACGTGTCCCGATGGCCGGCCGAGCAGCGCCAGGCGGCCGATGCTCTGCTCGCGTCATCTCCGGAAGCCCGGAGGTTGATCGCCGATGCACGGCTCGTCCGTGAGGCGCTGTCGTCTCCGCCAGTCCGCGCCCCGACCGGCTTGACCGCGCGGATCCTGGCCACGGCAAGCCGCATGGCGGCGGAGGATGCTCCGCCGGCGTCTGCAGATGCCCACCAACCCGGCTGAGCCGGCGTCGGACGCTTACCTTTCCATTGCACGCTGAACGTCCAACGATGCCGTCGCGTCGCGCTGCCGCCTTGCCGCGCCGGTCGCGTGCAGCCGGCCGTGACGCATCACCGCGCCTGATCTCCGCTCCTGAGACAGCTGGATCGTTCGAGCTCTCAACGCTGATCCTCAGCTCGAAGCCAATGCCGTCAGCTGATCGCTGAAGAGGACCGGCGCGTTGCCGGCGGCGATTTTTGCCGCCTATGCTCAACGATGCGGCGGCAAATTCTGCCGCGGGATCAACTGATTAATTCAATACATCGTGCGCCTGGATTCGGCGCTCCGGCCGTTTGATCAGCAAACGCCTTCGATTGCGGCGCCGCTGCTATCGAACAGAAGCCGGAGTTCTACAATGACAGTCAGCGCGGCCACTTCGTCAAGTGCGACGACATCATCGACATCGTCAAGCATATCCTCGCGCACCAATCTCAGCTCGACAGACTTCTTGAAGCTGCTGGTGAGCGAGTTGCAGAACCAGGATCCGCTGAATGCGACGAGCGTTACCGATTTCATCAACCAGATGACATCCTACGCCAATTTCACCGGGCAACAATCGATTAACAGCAGCCTGAGTTCGCTCGCGGGCTCGTTCTCCAGCTTGGTCACGCTGAATTCGGTCAACTACATCGGACACACCGTCGAAGCCGTCTCGGACACGACCGTGCTTTCCAACGGTTCGGCGACCTTCGGCTATTCGCTCTCCGCAGCTGCATCCACCGTCTCGATCACGATCAAAGACTCTGCCGGAAAGACCGTTTGGACGGGAACCGGTAGCGGCGACAAAGGCGTCAATACGGTCACCTGGAATGGACAGAACTCTGAAGGAGAGCAGCTGAGTGACGGCGGCACCTACACAGTCGAGGTCACCGCGACCGATCGCGTCGGAAATTCGGTCCTGAACTACACGACCATCACAGGCCTCGTCACCGGCATCGACACCTCGACAAGTACTCCGTCACTCACGGTCGGCGGGGTGCCTGTCAGTGCCGCAAACATCATTGGCGTCAAGTCCTGACCGAATCAGTGGAGTAGAACATGAGTCTTTCCGGTGCCCTGTCCTCTGCGATTTCTGCGCTCAACGCGCAAAGCTCGTCTCTTGCCATGATCAGCGACAACATCGCCAACGCCGATACCGTCGGCTTCAAGACGACCTCCGGGATGTTCGAGCAGTTGGTCACAGGGGCGAGCAACTCAAGGGCCTATTCGTCGGGCGGCGTAGCCGCGTTCGGCCGCGCGAACATCACCCAGCAAGGACTCCTGGCGACCACGACCAATGCCACCGACGTTGCCATCAAAGGAGCCGGCTTCTTCGTTGTGACCAGTTCGACTGCGTCCGGCGGCGGGACATTCTACACCCGCAATGGCGCATTCACCAAGGACAATGCGGGATTTCTGCAGAACAACGGCTATTATCTCGAGGGCTGGCGCACCGACGCGAGCGGCAATGTCATTGGAAGCAGCCTGGAGCCGGTCGATACCAACGTTGCATTGACGAATGGCGGAGCGACCACCAAAACGTCGCTCGCCGCCAACCTGCCGGCCGATGCGGCGAGCGGAGACGTCTTCAGCAGCTCGATGACGGTTTATGATTCGCTCGGTCAGGCGCACACGCTCGACGTGACCTGGACCAAGAGCGCGACGGCCAATGAATGGACGGCACAGATCGCGCCCGCAACAGCCAGCGATGGTACGGTGACCGGCGGCACCTATACGATCGATTTCAATTCCGACGGTTCGCTCAACACGGTGTCTTCGACCAGTCTCGACATCGCTTGGAACAACGGTGCAGCGGCCAGCTCGATCGCGCTCGATTTCGGTACCACGGGTGGTGGAACGAACGGTCTTACCCAGAAAGCGTCTGGCAGCACGACGCCGAGCGTCTCGAACTTCAGCGCCGAGTCCGACGGTGTCTCTTTCGGCACTTTGAGCAGCATCTCGGTCGGCAAGAACGGGATCGTGCAGGCAACCTATTCCAACGGTCAGACGGTGCCGATCTACAAGCTTGCGGTCGCCACGTTCGCTGATCCCAACGGCCTCATGGCAAACTCCAACGGGATGTACACGTCGACGGCGGAATCCGGAAACGCCACGCTGCAGACCTCCGGTCAGAATGGTGCAGGCACCGTCTATGGCGGTGAACTGGAATCCAGCACGACCGACACCACGGGCCAGTTCAGCAGCATGATCTCGGCACAGCAGGCCTATTCCGCGGCGTCGCAGGTCATCTCGGCGGTGAACAAGATGTACGACACTTTGATCTCGTCGATGAGGTGAGACATGGCCGACCTGAAGAGGGGACGGCCCGGCGAAGGCGAAGCGCTGTTGAAGAAGCTGCAACGGCTGCGGCTGCGCGCCGCGGCGGCCGGACGGGACGACCGTGCGCAGCTGCTGGCGCTGATGGACGACATCGAAACGGTGCGACGAAAGCTGTTGCGCGAGTGCGCACGGCTCGAAGCAGAGTTCAAGGTGGCTGCCGTCCGCGTGACGGCTCTGAACACCTACGCGAAGGTCGCCCAGGCGGGTCGTCGGCCAGTGCACGGACAATGAGATTGGGAGCGACAGGATGAAACGACCAATTCAGGGCTGTCAGCCGGCGGCAACCGACGACGAGGTGCGGACGTTGATCACGCTGATCGACGAACTGATCGCGGTGTTATCCGAGGAAAACATGGAGCTCGCCAAGGGCCTGCCGGCCTCGCGCTCCAAGCAGCTCGACGACAAGAATCGGCTGGCGGGCCTGTTCGAGCACAGGGTCGCCGAATGCGCCAGGCGCACCGCGAGCCTCGACGTGCGCGACCGTGTGCTGCGCGAGCAGCTGATGGAGCATATTCTGAACCTTCGCAGCGCGATGGACGAGAACCTCGTGCGCCTGCGCGCGGCCATCGACGCAAGCAACCGCCGCATCGAGGCGGTGATGCAGGCCATCCGCGAGCAGATCGCCAACGCGTCGCCCTACGGGTCCAGCGGACGGCGGACCGCGCGGGCAACCTCGTGTGGAACGAACCTCAGCGCGTGATGGCGAGCCAAGACCGGGAGTGGGGTGAATGTCGCTCGATATAGCACGTCTGGTCGCGTTCACGGGCATCTCCGCCACGGAGCTGCAGATCAGCGTGGCGTCGTCGAACATTTCGAACGCCGACACGAAAGGGTACACGCAGAAGACGGCCAACCAGGTCGCTGATGTCACCGGAGGGATCGGAACCGGTGTGTCCATCACCGGCATCTCGAGCAATGTCGACAAGCTGCTGCTGAAATCCCTGATCGGCGCCAACTCCGATCTTGGCGCGGCTGACTCGACCAATAGCTATCTGAACCAGCTGCAGCAGCTGTTCGGCAGCGCCTCGACCTCTGGCACGTCGACCACGGGAACCTCGCTTGCCAATTCGCTCGCCTCCCTCGAGACCGCGTTGTCCGCGCTGGCAAGCTCACCGAGCAGCGTCTCGCTGCAATCGGCCGTAGTCAGTGCGCTCGACGATTTCGCGAGCCAGTTGCGCAGCGCCTCCAGCGGCGTTCAGACCTTACGTTCCAATTCCGACAAGGACATCGCGTCGTCTGTGAAGAGCGTCAATAACGATCTGCAGCAGATTGCCGACCTGAATGTTGAGATCCGCAAGATGGCGGCCTCCGGTCAGTCGACGGCGGATCTCGAGGACGAGCGCAACACTGCGCTGCAGGACCTGTCCTCCTACATGAACGTCGGCTACTACACCGCGTCCAATGGCGACCTTCAGGTGTACACCTCCTCGGGGCGGGCGCTGGTGGACAGCTCGGCGCACACGCTGAGCTATACGGCGTCTGCAAACGTCTCCTCTGCGACCAGCTACGCAGCGGGTGGGTTCAGCGGCATCACCGTGGACGGGGTGGACGTCACCTCGCAGATCACGTCGGGCAAGATCGGCGCGCTGATCACGTTGCGGGACGACACGCTTCCGGCCGTGCAGAGCCAGCTCGACCAGCTCGCCACCCAGCTGAAATCCGCACTCAATGGAATCACGAACGGGGCCTCCGCGGTTCCGGCGCCGAACAGCCTGACGGGGTCGGCCAGCGTGAGCAGCACGATGGCGTTCTCGGCTTCGGGAACGGTCCGGATCGCCGTGGCCGACCAGAGCGGCAACCTCGTCTCGTACCAGGATCTCGATTTGTCGTCTTATGCGACGGTGGGTGATCTGGTGACGGCCCTCAACGGCATCTCGGGCGTGTCTGCCTCGATCGATTCGAGCGGGCATCTGTCGATCAGCGCAACATCGTCGTCGAACGGCGTCGCCATCAGCGACATGACGAGCGCGGTCGGTGGCAGCGGCTTCTCCGACTATTTCGGCATGAACGACCTCGTCACCGGCACGGGCGCAGCCAATTTCGCCGTCAGCAGCGGCATTCTCAGCGGAGCGTCCGGCCTGCCCACCGGAACCCTCGACAGCTCCACGAGCCTGACGGCCGGAAGCCAGGTTCTGACGGCCGGCTCAGCCACCGTCATCAACCAGCTCTACGACAAGCTGACCGGCTCCACCACCTTCTCCTCCGCCGGAGGCCTGAGTGCGACGACGGGATCGTTCGCCGACTATGCCGCATCGATCGTCGCCAATGTCGCCAGCAAGGCGTCGCAGGCCGCCAGCGCCTACACGGCGAAGTCGACGGCACAGTCGAGCTATGCCAGCTCGTTGTTGTCGCAGTCGGGCGTCAACATCGACGAGGAGACGGCGCGGCTGAGCTCGCTGCAGAACAAATATGCCGCCGCCTCGCAGCTGATCTCCGTCATCAACAGCATGTTCTCGTCGCTGCTCACGGCCGTGCAGTCGACCTAGTCCGGAGCGGATATCATGACCATGCGGATCGCGACGTTTGCGAATTCCGACCAGATGATCACCAGCGCACTGCGGACGCAGGCGACGATGGCCAATCTCCAGGTGCAGGAGGCCTCGGGGCTGAAGTCGGAGTATCTCGCGGGCTACGGTGCCGAGACCCAGCATGTCGTGAATCTGCAGGTGTCGGTGAGCCGCGCGCAGTCCTACATCGACGCTGCGACCCTCGCGGACAGCAAGGTCCAGGTGATGTATTCTGCGGTCGGCCAGGTCTCCGACATCGTCAGCCAGCTGCGCACAGCCCTGAGCGCCGCGAGCTCCGGAACCACCACGGGCACGACATCCGCGATCAGCTCTGCGCAGCAGCTGCTGCAGCAGATGGCCGGCATTCTCAACACCCAGTATGACGGCCAGTACGTGTTCGGCGGCGCGCGGACCTCGACAGCAGCGGTCGATACCTCTGCGTTTGCGACGGGAACCGGCTCCTTGAGCACGGTCGACACGAGCTACTACCAGGGCGACAGCGAGCTCGCCTCGGTGCGCGTCTCCGATGGCCAGTCCGTCACCTACGGCGTGACGGCGGACAACTCCGCCTTCGAGGAGGTCATGCGGGTTCTGAAGTTCGTCGCGAACAGCTCGACCTTGTCCGGGGCCGACATCAGCTCCGCCCTGGAGCTCGCGGACCAGGCCGTCGACGACGTCGCCACGGTGCAGGCGAAGCTGTCCGATTCCGCGTCGCGGATCGAGAGTGCCAAGTCGCAGCAGACGGATTTCAAGAGCTATGCCGAGAGTCTCGCGACCGATCTGACCAGCGTTGACGTTGCCGCCGTCACGGCGCAATTGTCGACCTATCAGGCCCAGCTTACCGCGTCCTACACCGCGATCTCCAAGATCCAGAGCCTGAACCTCGCCAGCTATCTGCGCTGATGCGTCGTGGAGCAGGGGCATGCTGGACAGGGCTGAGGCGCGGCCAGGGAACTTCTGCGCGGCGATTGAAACCATGCGGCGGTGAGAAGGTTTGTTGACGGGCAACTCGTCGGCGGACCTCTCATGAACCATTCCACTCAGCCACACACCATCGGCCATTTGCGGCCGGTCGCAGACAATGTCTGGATCGTCGACGCCGGCCGGATCAGCGCCGCCGGCCTGCCGCTGCCGGTTCGTATGACTGTGATTCGTCTTTCGAGCGGCGATCTCCTGCTGCATTCGCCGACGCGCTTTTCCCATGCGTTGCGCGAGGAGCTGGAACAGCTCGGACCGATCAAATATCTGCTCGCGCCCAACGTCGCGCATTGGATGTTCCTGCCGGACTGGCAGGCGGCCTTGCCGAACGCGCGCGTTTATGCAGCCCCGGGCCTCAGCGAACGGCAGCAGGTTCGCCGCAGCGGTCTGCGGATCGATCGCGAGCTGACCGACGTGACTCCGGACGAATGGTCCGAAGACCTCCAGCTCGTGCTCGTCACGGCACCTTTGTTCAGTGAGGTTGCCGTGTTCCACCGGCCCAGTCGCACGTTGGTGCTGACGGATCTCGTGCAGAACCTTGCGCCGGAGGGGCTGGGCGTGTTGCCGCGCGCCGCTGCGCATCTGCTCGGCATCACGGCCCCGGACGGCAAAGCTCCTGCTTACCTCCGAGGGCTGCTGCGCCTCGGCGGCCGCGCTGTTCAATTGGCTGCGGCGCGTCTGATTGCCTTGGCGCCGGAACGCGTCATCTTCGCTCATGGCCGCTGGTTCGAGACCGGTGGCACCACGCAGTTGCGCCGTGCGTTCGGCTGGCTGCTGGATCGCTCGCCCGAGGCTCGACGGTTGATCCGGGATTTGAAGGGAAAGCGCGTCGTGATCACGGGCGCGTCGAGCGGCATCGGTCGTGCTGCGGCGCTCGCCTTGGCGCGGGAGGGGGCAAGCCTGGTTCTGGCGGCCCGGCGCGAGGCTGTGCTGAAGGACGTCGCGGCCGAATGCGAGGCGCTCGGCGGACGCGCGATTGCTGTCGGCACCGACGTCACCGATGCCGCCGCGGTGCAGCATCTCGCGGAGCAGGCGGTCCAGACCTTCGGCGGCATCGACGTCTGGATCAACAATGCGGGGACCGGCGTGTTCGGCGCCTACCAGGACGCCGACCTTGCGCTTCATCGCAAGACCATCGAGGTCAATCTGCTGGGCACCATGAACGGCGCCTATGCAGTGCTTCCGGTGTTCCTGCGCCAGAGGCAGGGAACTCTGATCAACAACATCTCCCTCGGCGGCTGGGCGCCAACCCCGTTCGCGGCTGCCTACACCGCCAGCAAGTTCGGGTTGCGCGGCTTCTCCGCGAGCCTGCGGCAGGAGCTTGCGGCTCACAACGACATTCATGTCTGCAGCGTGTTCCCCGCCATGGTGGACACGCCCGGCTTCGTGCACGGTGCCAACGTGTCCGGCCGCAATCTCGATCCCGGGCCGCTGCTGTACCGACCGGAGGACGTCGCCGAGACCTTCGTACAGTTGATCCATGCGCCGCGCGATGAGGTCGCCGTCGGTTGGCCGGCGCGGCTTGGACAGATCTCCTACGCACTGGCCCGCTTCCCGACAGAGCGCTTGATGAGCTCGGCCTTCCGCTTCCTGCTGGCGCGCGCAAAGGGCGCGCCGCGGAGCTCCGGCGCCGTGCTCGCGCCCATCGCGGCGGGCACTGCCGTGAGCGGCGGTTGGCTCGGTCGCAAGAAGCTGCCGCCGGCCGGACAGTTGAGCAAGATCGGTGTTGCCGTGGGACTCGGCGGACTTGCTCTGATGCTGATCGCACGAGGCCGGGGCCGGCATTCCACGCCGCGCGTGCGCTCGCACCGCTGACAGGGAGGCCGCATGCTTGGCAAGCTCACGTGGTCGGCGATCCCGTTCGGCCAGCCGATTCCCCTCGTGGCCGCAGGCATCGTGCTGTTGGCCATCGTCGGCGTCCTGCTCTGGATCCTGGTGAAGGGATATCTCCCTTATCTCTGGCGCGAGTGGATCACGAGCGTCGATCACAAGCGGATCGGCGTCATGTACATCCTGCTGGCCTTCGTGATGCTGATCCGCGGTGGAACGGATGCGATCATGATGCGCACGCAGCAGGCGGTCGCGTTTCATTCCAACGGCTATCTGCCGCCGGAGCACTACAATCAGATCTTCTCGGCGCACGGCACGATCATGATCTTCTTCGTGGCGATGCCGTTCGTGATCGGCCTGATGAACCTCGTCGTGCCGCTGCAGCTCGGTGTCCGGGACGTTGCATTTCCAACCTTGAACTCCGTGGGCTTTTGGCTGACGGCGACGGGCGCGCTGCTGGTTAACGTCTCCCTCGTCGTCGGCGAGTTCGCCCGCACGGGCTGGCTGCCGTTCCCGCCGCTGTCGGAGCTGACCTATTCGCCGGGTGTCGGCGTGGATTACTATATCTGGGCTCTGGAGATATCCGGGGTGGGAACGCTTGTGAGCGGCATCAATCTGGTCACCACCGTGCTGAAGCTGCGCACGCGAGGCATGAGCTATCTGCGCATGCCGATGTTCTGCTGGACCACGCTCGCTTCCAATCTGCTGATCGTCGCGGCCTTTCCAATCCTGACAGCAACGCTGACGATGCTGATGCTCGACCGCTATTTCGGCTTCCATTTCTTCACCAACGAGGCCGGCGGCAACATGATGATGTTCATGAACCTGATCTGGGCCTGGGGCCATCCCGAGGTCTACATCCTGGTTCTGCCGGCGTTCGGAATCTACTCCGAGGTGGTCGCGACGTTCTCCAGCAAGTCGCTTTTCGGGTACCGCTCGATGGTGCTGGCGACGATGGCGATCTGCGTCGTCTCCTTCATGGTCTGGCTGCACCACTTCTTCACGATGGGGGCGGGCCCCGACGTCAACGCCATCTTCGGCATCGCCAGCATGATCATCGCGGTGCCGACCGGCGTGAAGATCTACAACTGGCTGTTCACGATGTATGGCGGGCGGGTGCGCTTCACGACGCCTATGCTGTGGTCGGTCGGCTTCATGATCACCTTCATGATCGGCGGACTGACCGGCGTGCTCGTCGCGGTGCCGCCGGCGGATTTCCTGCTGCACAACAGCCTGTTCCTGGTCGCCCATTTTCACAACGTCATCATCGGCGGCGTGCTGTTCGGCGTGTTCGCGGGCGTGACCTATTGGTTTCCGAAGGCGTTTGGCTTCCGTCTCTATGAGAGCTGGGGCAAGGCTGCGTTCTGGTTCACGTTGATCGGCTTCTACGCGACTTTCATGCCGCTCTACGTCGTCGGCCTGCTCGGCATGACCCGGCGTATGCAGCATTACGACGTCGCCGAATGGCGCCCCTGGCTGGCGGCGGCTACGGTCGGTACGGCGCTCCTTGCAATCGGCGTCATCCTGCAGATTCTTCAGCTCGCCTTCAGCATACGCGACCGCGAGCTGCTGCGTGACACGACTGGTGATCCCTGGGACGGTCGGTCGCTGGAATGGGCCACCTCGTCGCCGCCGCCGGTGTTCAACTTCGCGGTGCTGCCGAATGTGACGGGGCAGGATGCGTATTGGCGGATCAAGGAAAACGCCAAGAACCAGCAGCTTCACACCAGGGACAAGGACTATCAGGACATCGAACTGCCACGGAATTCCCCGACCGGATTCGTCTGCGCGTTCTTCGCCACCGTCATGGGTTTCGCGCTGATCTGGCACATCTGGTGGATGGTCGCGCTCGGCGCAATAGGGGCGTTCGCGACATTCGTCGTGTTCGCCTGGCGCGATCACGATGAGTACGTGATTCCGGCGGCGGAGGTGGCGCGGATCGATCGCCAGATGATCCAAGCGCGAACGAATTTGCGCGAATGAATTTCTCGTCGGCCGGGAGTGACTCCTGAGTCCGTCGGAACGACCGGTGCGAGCGGGCCAGCCGCCCGCACCGGCATTCGCATCACCAGCGATGATGCGTGCGGATCACGCCATGGCCGGAGCGATGGCCGAAATGTCGGCCGCCGTGCCAGCCATGATGGTGGCCCCAGCCAGGACCGCGATAATAGCCGTAGCTGTGCCGCCACGGACGGTGATGGACGTAGCCGTAGCTGCGATAGACGGGGCGCGGCGCGTAGCTGTAGCCATATCCGCCGTAATAAGGGCGATAGGCGTGCACCGGGTAGTAGCCGCCATAGCCGTAATACGGTTGGCTCGCATACCGATAGCCGCCATAGCCGTAGGACGGGTACGGCGCGTAGCCGCCGTAATAGCTGGGGGCGGCAATGGCCGATCCGATCACGGCACCGGCGAGAAGTCCGGCTCCGATCGCCGCGCCGCCGCCCCAGCCACCATGATGATGCCAGCCTCGATAGCCGACCTGGACGGCATGCGAGGTCTCGCTTGGCTTTGCCGCTGCCGGCAGCGATGTCAGCGGGCCCGCAGACGCTGATTGCAGCGTGGACAAAGAGATCGCGCCGGCGATGGCCAGGGTCGCGGCGGCCTTGAAGGTGATCATTTGATTTCTCCCGTGGTGTTGGGTGTTGCTCAAAGCGAACGTCAGGCAATTGGTTTCAGTTTTCACGGTGGACCGATTGTCGCGCGTGTCCGCGTGGTGCTGGGGCTATCGGCACGCATGGCGGCGGCCGTCCTTGCCGAGATAGGTGCGCGAGACCGGATCGTAGGATCGGTAGCGCTGTCCGCAGGCGATGTCGGCGGCGCCTGCCTGAGCGCGGCTGTTGGCGATGGCGCTGCCCAGCGCGGCGCTTCCGGTGATCGCGGCGCGAACGGCCGGGCCCTTGCTGTCGTGATGCGGACGATAGCCGTACTGATAGCCGTGACGGCGGCCGAGGCCGGGGTGCCAATCGTGGCCACCGCGCCAGTGGCGGTACGCGACGCTGTGCGGACCGCTGGTGCCGAAGGCCGCCGCCGGAGCCGGGGAGGTCGGCAGCAGGGGGGCGGCGGTCATCGGAGTGGCGAGAGAAAGTGTCAGGATTCCAACCGTGCCGGCCAGGACGCATGTTCGCAAGTCCATCGACGTTGCTCCTTTCTGTTTTCCAGATACGGGGAGCAACGTTTCGCCACAACGTGTCACCGCGTCGCCGCATCGGTGGCACATGGTCGCATTGCGGCCATAACGCCGCAGCGGTCTCTCGAAGAGGCCGCTGCGGGATCATTCTTGCGTCAGCGCCGCGGAGTGACCCCGTTCGACGGCGGCGTGGTTTCGTTGCGCATGCCGGGCGGGCTCGATGCACCCTGGCCACCACGCTCGGGATGGCTCAGTCCGCCGCCGCCACCGGCGCCGCCCGCACTCGAGCCGCCGCCTGAACCGCCGGCCGTTCCACCCGACCCCGCGCCAGCACCACCCGCACCTGCACCAGCACCGCCAGCACCAGCGCCACCGGCTCCAGCACCTGCGCCGCCGCCGGCTCCTCCGCCCGCACCACCGCCGGCTCCACCACCGCCGCCCTGCGCGAAGGCTGCGCCGACCGAGCCTGCCGCGATCACGGTCGCAGCCATCAACGTGAGAATTGTCTTCCGCATTGTTGCGCTCCTTGAGGTTTCACCAACCACCAATCGGGCGCGCCAAAGCGTGTTCCTAATTCCCGTCGACGCAAACGTCGCGGCGCCGGTTTGATCCAAGCGCGGAACCGCACGTGTGCACGAACTAATCGATCAAGGCGTCGAGCAGCGCGTCGGGACATTCCGCCATCATCGTATGACCGGCGCCGGGCAGCACGATCGTGCGCGATTGCGCGATCGCGGCCGCCAGCGCCTTGCCCGCCTTCACCGGCGTCATCATGTCCTTCTCGCCGAGGATCAGGCGAGCCGGCACGTTGATCTTGGCCGCCGAGCTCAGCGCATCCTGATAGTTGTTGCAGGCGGAAAGATCGTTGAACAGCACCCCAGGGGCGCAGCGTTCCAGGACCGCCTGCGCGCCGCCATGCATCCAAAGTCCGGGTGCGCGGCTGCCGCCGAGCTCGGCCGCAAAGCCGAGGCCCCAGATCGACACCATGTCGATCGCAGCGTGGTCGTTCGCCTCCGCCGCCGCCAAAAGATCCGGCCCGACCGTCATGGTCGCGGCGGTGCCGATCAGGCTCAGCGCAGCGACGTGCTCCGGATGACGCGCCGCCGCATCAAGCGCGACCAGCGATCCCATCGAATGACCGATCAGATGCGCAGGCTTTGCGTTCACCGCCTGCAGGAGCGCGACGATCCAGTCCGCCATTGCCGCGATCGTCGGCAGCGCCGGTCCTGCCGAGCGGCCATGGCCGGGCAGGTCGGGCGCCAGCACGGCAAAGCCGTGATGTGCGAACCAGCGGCTGTGCAGCGCCCAGACCGAATGGTCGAAGCCGGCGCCGTGCACGAGCACGACAGCGGGGAGAGACGGATCGAACTCACGGCCGCCGGTGGCGGCGAAGACCTCACGGTCATCGATGGACAGTTGCATGACTCACACCTTTTGCGAGGCGCGCAGCGCCTGTCCGAGATCGTCGATGATGTCAGAGGCGGCCTCGACGCCGACCGACAGACGGATCAGCTCCTCGCCGATGCCGGAAGCCGCGAGCTGTGCCGCGTCCATCTGCTGATGCGTGGTCGAGGCGGGATGAATCACCAGCGTCTTGGCATCGCCGACATTGGCGAGGTGGCTGATCAGCTTCAGGCTCTCGATGAACTTGCGCCCCGCGGGACGGCCGCCCTTGATGCCGAACGAGACGATCGAGCCGGCGCCGCGGGGCAGCAGCTGCTTGGCGAGCGCATGGTCCGGATGCGTCTCCAGCGAAGGATGCAGCACCCAGTCGACCGCCTTGTTGGCCGTGAGGGCGGCGAGCACCGCGCTCGTGTTCGTGACATGGCGCTCCATGCGCAGATGCAGCGTCTCGACGCCCTGCAGCAGATGAAACGCGTTGGTCGGCGACAGGCAGGCGCCGAAGTCGCGCAGACCCTCGGTGCGGGCGCGCATGATGAAGGCGGCGGTGCCGAACTGCTCGTCGAAGACGATGCCGTGATAGCCCGCATAGGGTTCGGTGAGTTGCGGGAACTTGCCCGATGCGCGCCAGTCGAACCGGCCGCCATCGATGAGCGCGCCACCGATGGCGATGCCATGGCCGCCGATCCATTTGGTCGCCGAATGCATCACGATGTCGGCGCCCAGCGCGATCGGCTGGCTGAGATAGGGCGTCGCAAAGGTGTTGTCGATGAGGAGCGGGATGCCCGCCGCGTGCGCGATCGCCGACACTTTCGGGATGTCCAGCACTTCGAGGCCGGGATTGCCCAGCGTTTCGCCGATCATCATCCGCGTGTTCGGCTTGATGGCCGAACGGAAGCCGTCGAGGTCGCGTGGCTTGACGAAGCTCGTGGTGATGCCGAAGCGCGGCAGCGTATGGGCGAGCAAGTTGATGGTGCCGCCATAGAGCGACGAGGAGGCGACGATATGGTCGCCGGCGTTGAGGATCGTGGCGATCGCCAGATGCAGCGCCGCCTGGCCGCTCGCGGTGCAGACCGCGCCGACGCCGCCTTCGAGTGCGGCGAGCCGCTCCTCGAGCACGGCCGTGGTCGGGTTTGAGATGCGGGTGTAGATGTGGCCGGCGCGTTCGAGGTTGAACAAGGCGGCGGCGTGCTCGGTGTCGTCGAACACGTAGGACGTGGTCTGATAGATCGGCACCGCGCGGGCGCCGGTTGCGGGATCCGGATGCTGGCCCGCATGCAGGCTCAGGGTCTCGAAGGCAGGCGGTTTCGGCGGCGGCATGCGGGTCTCGGCTCTCGTCTGACGAAGGTCCTGCTTTCTGCCACAGATTTCACCGGGCGTCAGGGGCGGTGGGAAACAGCGGGGCCTCGTGGTTCGAGACGCGCCGCAGGGCGGCGCTCCTGACCATGAGGAGCGATTGTTCGAGGCGTGGAGAGTGGCGTTCGCGCATTCACCGTTTCCACAAATTCCGCCCTCATCCTCTGAGGAGCCCGCCGAAGGCGGGCGTCTCGAAGGTGGCCGCGAGCACCGATCGACCGTCCAGCAGGGGCGACATTGTCACGCCGCCCCTCAGGTCAGACCCTCAGCCGCCGAAGCTCTTCGGGAACAGGCCCGACGCGGCGATCTCGGCGATGGCGAGCCGCGCGCTCGGCTTCTCGCGCTCCTTCAGCATGGCCGGAAGCTTCTCGCCGTCGCCCTTGCGGCCGACCGCGATCGCGATCTCCACGGCGAAGCCGTCGGGCACGCCGAGCGCGGTCTGCGCGGCGGCGACGTCGAAGCCGCTCATGCCGTGGGTGGCCCAGCCGGACAACGCCGCCTGGTTGGCAAAATTGGCCCAGGCGGCCCCGGCATCGAAGGAATGCGTGCGGGTCGGCGCCGGCTCGGTCTTGCCGGCCGGGATGAAGGTCTTCTTCGACAGCACGTAGACGAGGGCTGCCGCATGCTGCGCCCAGCCGCGGTTGAACTCGATCAGGGGCGCCAGGAAGGTGTCGAACTCCGCGGAGCCGCGCAGCGCGTAGAGAAACCGCCAGGGCTGCGAATTGTAGGAGGAGGGGGCCCAGCGCGCCGCCTCGATGAAGGTGAGCAGCTCGCTCTCGGGCAGCGCCTCGTCGGTGAAGCCGCGCGGCGACCAGCGGTCGACGAAGATGCGATGCGCGGGGTGCTCGGTGGTGCGGTCGGTCGGCGGGAGAAGATGGGCAGTCACGGAAGTCTCCTTTTCAGGCTCGTCGTCGGGCCTCGTGCTCGGCGTCGTTGCGGAGCACAATGCTTGGTTCCTCTCTGGATCACGGCACCTTCGGTGTCCAGATCGCCAACGCAGATGTGTCCACCTTCACAGGCAGGACGCGTTCGGCGAGAAAAGCGTCGGCGATCTTCTGCTGCTCGACGAGGCCGGCCGCTGTGACCGCGCCGACCTGGTAGGAGCGGTGGCTGTTGGCCTCCTCGACGGTGGCGGCATCGATGCCCCAGAGCGCGGCGAGCTGGCTCGCCGCCGCGGCCGGGTTGGCCTTCACCCATTTGCCCGTCTCGACCAGCTTGCCATAGATCACGTTGAGCGCGTCGCCATGCTTCGCGGCATAATCGGCCGAGGCCAGGTAATAGCGCTTATAGCTGGCGAGCCCGTCGCTGCCGTCGGCCAGCACACGCGCGCCGGACTGACGGATTGTGCTCGAGAGGAACGGATCCCAGGCCACCCAGGCCTCGACATTGTTGCTGACGAAGGCGGTGCGCCCGTCGGCGGGTGGCAGGTAAGCGGGAGTGATGTCCTTGAACGCGAGGCCTGCCTTGGCGAGCGCTGACAGCAGCAGATAGTGACTGCCGGCACCCTTGGTCACCGCGATCTTCTTGCCCTTGAGGTCGGCCAAAGTCCTCACCGGTGAGGCCGTCGCCACGAGGATCGCCTGCGCCGACGGCGAGGCGGCTTCCTCGGCGACATAAGCCAGCCTGGCGCCGGCGGCCTGCGCGAACACCGGCACGGTGTCGGCGACGTCGGCGCCAAAATCGATGCTGCCGATGTTGATGGCTTCGAGCAGCGGCAGGCCGCTGGAGAATTCATGCCACGACACCTTGATGTCGAGCGGCGCCAGCGCCTTCTCCAACTCGCCATTGGTCTTGAGCAGCGCGATCAGGGTGGAGGATTTCTGATAGCCGATGCGCAGCGTTTCGGCCGCATCTGCGCGCGACGTGGCGAGCGCGCCGAGCAGGGCGACGCCCATCATCAGGATGCTGCGGCGAGCGAAGACGAGGAGCCGCTGTTGGCGCGAGCCGCCGAGGAATCTTGTCATCGGGAAATCTCCTGACGTGCGATGGCATGCAGATATCCTCGGATCATTCGCAGGATCAGTTGGCCCGCGCAATTTTGCAGATCGGTTCGGATGGAGAGGAAAGTTCTTCATTCGGTCGCGTCGCGAGAACTTTGTTTTCTTCAGGGAAAGCAAGGCAGCCGTCCGCAGGCTCGCGGCGCCCTGAGCGTCCGAGATGTGTCTGCCGTTCGTCCCTCCCGGGAAGAGAGGGCGCAGGGAAGGCAGGGCGTCGACTGACACCCATGGCCCGCGTGCAAAAAGGAGAGCACGCGGCGGTCACCACAGGATCAGCCGGACATCCGGCCTTCCCTGCGCGATGGGCTTACGGCTTATACGCGCTCTCCCCGGTGCGCCGGGCTTTCTGGCCACCGTTGCCGGCGCGATGCGCAGCATCGCCGCCTGCGTGATACTAGCGTCGGAGTATCAGGACCACGCGACTTCGCCGTCCGGCTCCCCTCGTTCGTCCGCGCGCATGACGCACGCTGCGACGAGAACCGGCCACCGCATCCCACACCAACGTTCCGTGACGTTCGCGAAAGCGCCCCTCGATCGGGCGGGACGGGGATATCCAACCATGAATTCTGAAAAAAAGAAACAAGAATATTTTTCGCAGAAGGACTGGACAGGGCAAATCAGCTTGGGATTGCGGGTGAATTTCGAATTTGACGTAAACCTCGGCGGTGCTCGAGGCTCCGCACGGCTGCGCAATTTAAGCCCCCAGCGAGAAGGAGAGCGGGCGTATCCGGGTGTCCCGCGCGGCTGGCGCGCTCTTTGGCCGATCAGCTTCCTATGCGGTCATCGAAAACGACAGCTGTCGAAATCGCCAAGTGGTGTGATGCGACTGAGCGGCAGACGATCTCTGCTGCTAGCGGCAATCCCCACAGAGTCACGAGGCAGCCCATGAAAAATTCCAGCGCCAGCGATGTCACGCTCAACGCGCATGCGATCCTCAGGTTCGGAACGCTGACGGATGTCGACGTCAAGGAATTGCTCCACCCTTTCTATGTGAACCTCGGCTTCGACGCCCGGCGCGCCCGTTTCGGGGGCGCGATGTCGGACGACGCTGTCACGAAGCATTGTGAGCGGCTGAATCGTCACGATGCGATCATTCTTGGATGCTGGGCACCTTCGAGACTGCTTGCGGCTGTCGAACTCCATCCGGTCACGGAGGATTGGGAGTTCACGGAACTCGGCATTGCCGATTGCGCCGAGCGTGACCGCACGACAATCATCGCCCATCTGCTGCAACTCGCCGCCTTCGCGGCCGGAAAGCGGGGGTGTACCACGCTCCTGATCCCATCAGGCCAGGGAGACCTGGTCAACATCCTGCGGGGGATGGGGCAGGTGCGGGCCGGGGAGGATGAAGTCTTTGTCGACATCGCCGACTACGCCCGCATCTTCTGCCGAGCGGGCCGCACGGCCGAACATCGGCTGACAATCCCCGTCGGTCAACAGGCTTGCGCATCGACAGCGTCGCGGATCAGGCCGCCTCCGAGTTGAGGAATGCGCTCAGCCGGATCGGCTGGATCGGCTTGCGGAGAACCGATAATCCGCGCTGCCGTGCACCCTCGGCAATCTCCGGCCCGATGTCGCCGGTCATGAGACCGATCCGGATGACAGCCCCGTGCTGCAGAATGATCTGGTCGGCGACTCCCAAGCCGTTTTCGCCGCCAGCGAGACGATAGTCGACCAGCACGACGCATCGCTTCGCCGTTTGATGTCGAGCAAGAAAATCGAAGGCATCGCCGCCGGAGGCGAACGCGATGCAGTCGTAGCCCCAGCCGCTCAGCAGCCGCTGCAGCGAATCGCGGATAAGCGCGTCGTCATCGATCACGACGATGCCGGGGCGTTCGGACGAGGTGGACGCGGATGGCACCTCCGGCCGCTTCTGGTGTTCGACCTCGCATGCGTTCTGTGGGAGCGACGGAAGTCCCAGGAGAAAGGTGGTTCCATGCCCCGGGACCGAGCGTAGCGCGATCCGCCAGTGCATGGCGTCGCAGAGCCGGCGCACGATGCCAAGCCCGATGCCGAGCCCCTTTTCGCGATTGCGCTCGGGATTGTCGACCTGGAAGAAGTCATCGAAGATCGCCTTCTGATGCTTCGCGTCGATGCCGATGCCGGTGTCGCATATCAAGACCTGGACTTCGTCGCGACGCCGGCGGGCGCCGAGCAGGATACCTCCTGTCCTCGTATACTTGATGGAGTTTCCGACCAGGTTGAGCAGGGCGCGTTCAAGCAGCGCCGGATCAACAGCGCAGACGGCGCGGGACGGGCAGACCCGCAACCGCAATCCCTTGCGTCGAGCTTCGGGATCGAGCGTGGCGGCGATGCGGTCGAACAGGTCCTGGATCCGAACCGGACGAACCTGGGAGTCGCGGATCTGCATGTCGGTCGCCGAGACGCCCATGATCGCATCGAACTGCCGCAGCAGGCTGCTGGCGCATTCGCGAAGCTTCATGATGATGTCGGCCTGCTCCGCGGGATCGGCGGCGCGCGAGAGCAGCTCGAAATACAGACCCATTGCATTGAGTGGCTGTCGAAGGTCGTGACTGGCCGCACTGAAGAAGCGGGTGCGCTCGGCGAAGAGGCGTTCGATCTGCTGCGCCTGGTGGTCCCTGGTCTTGAGCAGTTCCGCGATCTCGAGCCGGTTGTTGATCTCGACGCGCGACTTCCGTAACGCGATCAGCCCGGAGCCCGCCATGACCGGCAGCAGCGCCAGCAGGCACAGGCCGAGCGTCAGCTCGAGCCCGTGGCCGAAGCTTGCGAGCCAGATGGCCGCAGGACAGATCGCGCCGAGCGTCACCACGTACATGCTTGGCGCATAGTCGGCGCCGACCATTCCGGTCGCGACCGTCACGAAATAGATCAGGGCGCAGGTTGCAACGATGATCGACGCCGGACTCTCCGGCACGTGCAGGAGGATCGGTCCGAGGCTCCAGGAGATTCCGACCATGCCGCACAGCGCCGTCTTGGCCCACGCCCAATGCCTGCGCGCGGTCACATCCGGATTGGCTCGCCGGTACGCTGCGTTGATCTCGGTGACCAGGCATTCGGCGATGAACACGGCCGCGACCCAGACCAGGACGCAATCGATCGAGACGTCGCATAGCAGCCGCACCAGCAGCCCTGCATAGGCTGCTCCGCCAACCGACAACAACTGCAGCAGGCGAAATCGCGGAAAAACATAGGTCGTGCTGAAGAAGATGTTCAGCCGTTCACGGGCGATGAGTACAGCGCGGTCCTGGGCGACGCTCTCGATCATCTAGATCAACCTCTGCCGCAACGCCTTGGTGACCGCTTCTGTGCGGTTGGCGACGCCGAGCTGCTCGAAGATCCGCGCCCAATGCGCCCGGATGGTGCTCTCGGTCACACCGAGCTTCTCGCCGATCTGTTTGTCCAGCAGTCCCTGGCTCGCGTGGATCAAGATTTCGCGCCGGCGCAGCGACAGGCCCGCGGCTTCACGATCGTCGCTTGCGGCGTCATAGACCTGGCCGCCCGCGAAAGCGATGTTGATGGCCGTGACAAGCTCGGCCGCCGTCTTGTCCTTGGACAAGCAGAGCACCGCACCAAGCGCCTTCGCAGCCGCAACGATGGAGGTCGATAGCTCGGCGCAGAGCAGGCCGAGTGCGAGCAGCGGATAGTCCTTCTTGATCTCCGACAGCAGCGTAATACCGTCTCCGTCCGGGAGACGATGATCGGCAAGGCAGAGATCGACCTCGTGCGCCTTGAGCAGCTCCAGCGCGGAGCCGACGCTCTCCGCCGTCATCACCGCGAGATTTGGGATGTCTTGTTCCAGGGTGCGTCTCACCGCGTCACGATAGATCGGATGGTCATCGACAAACAAAATCGACGGCATCATTCCCTCATTCAGCCCGGCGGCTGCGGAACAAGTGTCGTCTGCCGCGCCCGGTCTGCGTAACGGGTTCCATGTGTCACCGGTCGGCAGGCTCATATCGCTTCGTCGCTCCTTCGCGTTTGACGTTTCACAGCTAAGAGCATTTTCCGGCGAAGCGCAGCTATTGGAAACAACAGCTGTCGAAATCGTCAAGTGGCTCCGCAGGCCCGGGTCCAGCAGGATCATCAGCGGCAGACGCGCGAACGGTTACGGCGCGCATGCCCCTCGCTCTCGTCATTGGACATCACACGCGCGCTTCGCGATGCGCGGACAGGAGACGACATGCGCAACTGCGGACGCTTTCTGTCATGGATCGGCGGCAAGGGACCGATTCTTCTCGTTGCTGCCCTCGGCATGGGACTGCTGGTGCCGCCGCTGGGCGAGTTCAGCTATCGGCTTTTACCGCTGTCCGCCTTCCTGCTCACGCTCGGCTCGTTCCTGACGTCCGGCCTTGCGGCGCCGGACAAGAACGGCTCGGGCTGGTTGCTGGGTCTCGCGATCGTCTGGGTCGGACTCGTGCTGCCGCTGAGCGCCGCGGTCCTGCTCGAACGCATGCAGCTTGATCCCGCCCTGCGGATTGGCGTGCTGCTGTCTCTGCTCGCACCGCCGGTCGGCAGCGCCGCGGCCATAGCTGCGATGATCGGACTCAAGCCCCGCCTGGCGCTCGTTGTTTCGCTCACATTGACCCTGGCGGCTCCCATTTCAATACCCGGCTTTGCCGCGCTGCTAGGCCTCGGGGTGAGCTTCGACGTGGGCCGGATCGCCTTTCGGCTTTTCATGATCATCGGCGCGGCGGCCGCGCTCGCCAAGCTCAGCTCCGTCTATCGCGATCGCGTCTCGTCAGTTCTTCCGGACCAGCTCGCGGCAACCGGAGTGGCCGTGCTGGGTCTCGTCATCGTCGGTCTTGCCACCTCCCATGGCGTTGCCGGGCAGTGGATCAGCGATCGCCTTCGCTTCCTCGAAATGCTGGCCGCCGCGGTGATCGTCAATTTCGGACTTTGCCTGCTCACGACCGTGCTGCTTGGGCGGCTTGGCCTGCAGATTGCTGGCACGATCGGCCTCGTCAGCGGCAACCGCAACGTGACCCTCGCCTGGGCCGCCGCCAGCGCCGGCTTGCCGCCTCTGGCCGAAAGCTACGTCGCGACCTGCGTGATCCCGGTGCTCACGCTGCCGCTCATCATCAAGGCGTGCGTGAGCCTGACCGCAAGAGTTCGCGCGATGAGCAGGCCCGCAGTTCATCATGACGTCCGCGTCAGCACACTGCCGGAGGCAGACAATACCGCGCTCGGCCATCGCACGCTCATCAAGACCGAGGCGGTCAGGAACGCGTGACGAGCAGGAGGCTGGCGACAGGATGATGCATCATCGAGAGCAGCTCGGCCGCGAGCGCTTCTGCTACGCGCCGGCCTTCTCCAGATACGCGCAGAACATGTCCGCCATCGCGTCGGCATAGGCCGTGATCTCGGCGCGGCTGCGCGGGGTTTCGGAGAAGTGCTTGCCGACCTGGCCGAGCGTCATCTTGATCAGGTCGGCGGCCCGCGCGCGTTCGGCCGGGCGGGCGCCGGGCAAGGCCTCGCGCATGAAGGCCTGCATGGCGCGGTGGCCGCGCGCCTGGGCCTCTTTTGATTCCGGCGCGTCGCGGTAGAGCGGGGCGGCGTCGTCGAGGGCGCCGCGGATGGCGGCCTCGTCACATTCCGATTGCAGGAAGGCGTGGACCAGTGCGCGCAGCCGGACCGGCGGCGGGCGGCTTTGATCGTCCAGGATGCCGTGCAGCAGCGTCGTGGTCTGCTGCCACTCGTCGCTCTGCAGCCGGAACAGGATCGCGGCCTTGTTGGGGAAGTACTGATACAGCGAGCCGATGCTGACGCCGGCCTTCTCGGCGACGCGCGCGGTGGTGAAGCGCTGCGCGCCTTCGGTCGTCAAAACCTGAACGGCCGCCTGCAGAATGGCCGCGACGAGGTCGGCCGAGCGCGCCTGCTGCGGCTGTTTTCTCGCGGAAATCTGGGCTTTTCGAGCGGAGGCCATGGCGCGGTCCGGAATGCGATTAGCGAATGCGAATGATTAGTCGTATTTTGATCGTGACGCAAACGATCCACCTCCAGGGATAACGGAGAACGTCCATGATCACCCTCACCACGCAACCCGTCGCCCCGCTACTCGACCGCCTGCTGGCCGAGGCCGCACTGCTGCGGCCCGAGACGAGCCCGGTCTTTGCCGGCCTGGCCGAACGCGGCGAGCAGCTGATGCGCAGCAAGTCCGGCCATGTCGAACTCTATTCGCAACTGAAGGACTATCCGCTTCCGGTCTCGCGCGACACCGGGCTGCTGCTCTATATGCTGGCGCGCAGTTTCGAGGCGACATCGATCATCGAGTTCGGCACCTCGTTCGGCATCTCCACGCTGTTTCTGGCCGCGGCGTTGCGCGACAATGGCGGCGGCCGGCTGATCACCACCGAGTTCGAAGCCTCGAAGGTCGCCCGCGCGCGCAAGCATCTCGCCGAAGGCGGCCTGCTCGAACTCGTCGAGATCCGCGAGGGCGACGCGCTGCAGACGCTCGACCGCGATCTTCCCGAGACGATCGATCTCGTGCTGCTCGACGGCGCGAAGCCGTTGTATCGCGACATCCTCGCGCTGCTTGAGAACCGGCTGAGCGCCGGCGCGTTCATCGTCGCCGACAATGCGGATTATAGCGCGGAGTATCTCGCTTACGTCCGTTCGCCGGCGAACGGCTATCTCTCTGTGCCGTTCGGCGACGAAGTCGAGCTGTCGATGCGGATCGGGGAGCCTGAGCACGGCAAAGGCCGGAGTTGACGGACGGGCGGCGATTGGTTCACGAGGAGAGCCCGTCCTCCTTCGCCACCAGGCCTGCATGCCTCGCATCCTCCTGATCAATCCCAACAGCTCGGCGGCGACCACCGCGATGATGGTATCGATTGCGGCGGCCTGCTGTGACGGCCGGGCGGAGGTGGTCGGCGCGACCGCGACGCGGGCGCCGGCCATGATCGTCGATCCCGCGTCGCTCACAGCGTCGGCGGCCGAGGTGGTCGAGATCGGACGGGCGCAGGTCGAGGCTTGTGACGGCATCATCGTCGCCGCGTTCGGCGATCCCGGCGCGGACGAGCTTCGCCGCCTGTGCGCGCGGCCCGTGATCGGGATCGGCGAAGCGTCGATGCAGGCGGCCGGGCAGGGCGGACGGCGCTTCGGTGTCGCAACCGTGACGCCGGCGCTGGTTGCCAGCATCGCGGATCTTGCCGAAGGGCTGAAGCTGTCGGCTCAGTTCACCGGGACGCGTCTCACGCCGGGCGACCCGGCTGCGCTCGCGGCCGATCCGGCGCGGCTCGCTGCTGCGCTGGCCGACGCCACGCGCGCCTGCATCTCAGACGGCGCCGAAGCCGTGATCATCGGCGGCGGGCCGCTGGCCGAGGCCGCCGATCGACTGCAGCCGCAGTTCGCCGTGCCGATCGTCAAGCCGATCGCAGCCGCGGTGACGCAGCTGTTGCAACGGCTGGCCACCTGAGCGGCGCGAGCCAAGCCTACGGCCGATAGCCTGCCGCCGGATGCGGCGCCGCGAGCCGCGCGCGGCCGAACATCTTCTCGCGCAACGTGCCCGGCTGATAGTCCTTCTTGTAGCGGCCGCGCCGCGTCAGTTCCGGCACCAGCATGTCGGCGACATCGGCAAAACTCTCCGGCGACAGCGCGAAGGCGAGGTTGAGGCCGTCGACGCCGGTCTGCTCAACCCAGCTCTCGATCAGATCGGCCACCTTCGCTGGCGACCCGACGAACACCGGACCGATGCCGCCGATGCCGACATGCTCGGCGACCTCGCGGACGGTCCACACCCGATCCGGATCGGCGCGGGTGACGTTGTCCATGGCGCTGCGGCCGGCATCGTTCAGGACGTGGCGGACCTGCTGGTCGAGCTCATAGGTCGAGAAGTCGACGCCGGTCCAGCCGGACATCAAGGTCAGCGACGCCTCGTGGTCGATGTAGCGGCGATAGTCGGCGAACTTAGCCTCGGCCTCCGCGTCGGTCTCGCCGAGCACGACGGTGGCGATGCTGAAGATCACGATGTCGCTCCCCGCACGGCCGGCCTCGACGGCCGCCTGGCGGATCGCGGCGACGCGCGGCGCGATGATCTTGGCCGACGGGCCGGACATGAACACGCATTCGGCGTGGCGGCCGGCGAACACGCGGCCGCGCGGCGAGGTGCCGGCCTGGTACAGCACCGGCGTCCGCTGCGGCGACGGCTCGCAGAGATGGATGGCGTCGAGCTGGTAGTTCTCGCCGTGATGGCTGACGCGGTGGACCTTTGCCGGATCGGTGAAGATGCCGCTGGCGCGGTCGCGCTTCACGGCGTCATCCTCCCAGCTGCCCTCCCAGAGCTTGTAGACCACTTCCATGTATTCGTCGGCAACGTCGTAGCGGTCGTCGTGGCCGCTCTGGCGCTCCTTGCCCATGCCGCGCGCGGCGTTGTCGAGATAGCCGGTGACGATGTTCCAGCCGATGCGGCCGTCGGTGAGATGATCGAGCGTCGACATGCGCCGCGCGAACGGGTAGGGCGGCTCGTAGGACAGGGTGCAGGTGACGCCGAAGCCGAGATGCTCGGTCACGGCGGCCATCGCCGAGATCAGCATCAGGGGATCGTTGACCGGCACCTGGATGGCGTGGCGCAGCGCCGCGTCCGGATTGCCGCCGTAGACGTCATAGACGCCCAGCACGTCGGCGAGGAACAGGCCGTCGAAGCGGCCGCGCTCCAAGGTCTTGGCGAGGTCGAGCCAATAGGGCAGGCGGTTGTAGCCGGAGGAGCGGTCGCGCGGATGCCGCCACAGCCCGGGCGACTGGTGCCCGACGCAGTTCATCGCAAACGCATTCAACCGGATGTCCGCAGCCATGATGTCCCTCGATCGTGTCGTGCCGACAGATGACATGCTTCGGCGGACGTTTTCAATTGCGCGCGCGCGCACGGCCGCTTGCGGCGGGCGCAGGCTTGGCTATGGTCTGACACGATCAAGCGCGCCGCGACGCAATGATGGCGCGTGCCGGGCCTCGGCCCGGAGGATGGGAGGACGACACTGATGCAGATCCGGATGATCGCGCTGGCCGCCATGTTGCTGTCGTCGTCGGCGATGACAGCGGCGCAGGCAGAGGATTTCAAGGCGAGCTGCGCCGCGCTGGCGCAGGGCTTCGCCGGCAGCGGCCGCGTGGTCACGGCGGAATTCGTCGCGGCCGGCGGCGTGCAGCTGGCGCCGCCCGCTCCCGCGGGTGTCACCAGTCCGGCGCCGGATCACTGCCTGATCCGCGGCAAGATCAACGAGCGCACCGGGATCGACGGCAAGCCCTACGCGATCGGCTACGAGCTGCGATTGCCCGCGACGTGGAATGGCAAGTTCGTCTTCCAAGGCGGCGGCGGCGTCGATGGCGTGCTGCGCCCGGCGCTCGGCCTGCTCACCGGCGCGACGCCTCCGAATGCGCTCTCGAACGGTTATGCGGCGGCGTCGACCGATTCCGGCCATCTCGAGGAGCCCGGTCCGCTGGGGCCCTATCAGTTCGGCCTCGATCCGCAGGCGCGGCGCGACAAGGGCTACGGCTCGATTCCGCCGGTGGCGGAAGCGGCGAAGGCGGCGGCGGAAAAGATCTACGGCAACGCGCCACGCCGCTCTTATTTCGCGGGTTGCTCCAATGGCGGCCGTCAGGCGATGGCGGTGACGCAGCGCTTTCCCGAGCTGTTCGACGGCGTCATCGCCGGCGCGCCGGCCTATCGCGTGCCGCTCGCCGGCATCGACGTGATCGTGCAGGAGCAGGCGTTGCTGGCGATCGCGCCCCCGGGACCTGACGGCAAGGCCGACGTCGGCAGTGCGTTGACCGATGAGGACCTGAAGCTGGTAGCTGATGGCGTGACCGCGGCCTGCGACGGCGCTGACGGCGCCAAGGATGGCATGGTCCAGGACGTCATGGCCTGCCGGTTCGATCCGGCGGTGCTCGCCTGCAAGGACGGCGAGAGCGGTCACTGCCTGTCCGCGCCCAAGCTGAAGGCCATCAAGCTGATGTTCGACGGCAGCCGCAATGCGATGGGCGGGCTGATCTATTCCCGCTGGCCCTACGACCCCGGCCTCGCCGCGCCGGGCTGGCGCGCCTGGAAGCTCGGCACGCCGAAGTCCAGCCCGCCGAATGCGCGCAATCTGACGCTGATCGCCGGCGGCGTGCCGTATGATTTCATGAGCCCGCCGGAGACGCCCACCGATCTCGTCGCCTGGGTGCGCAATTTCGACATCGACCGCGACGTGCCCAAGGTGATGAAGGGCGCCGGCGGCTTCGACGCCGGCATGGAGTATGAGGCGGCGACCTCGACCGATCTCGACAAGTTCAAGGCGAAGGGCGGCAAGATGCTGTTCTATCACGGCACGGCGGATCCGATCTTCTCCGCACTGGATACGATCGACTATGTCGACCAGTTGAAGAAGAAGTACGGCGACACGGATGCGTTCGCGCGGCTGTTCCTGGTTCCCGGCATGAATCATTGCGGCGGCGGACCCGCGACGGATCAGTTCGATCTGCTCACCGCGCTGGACCATTGGGTGGAAGGCAAGGCGGCCGCGCCGGAGACGATCCGCGCCACCGCGCGGCGCGCGCCCGACGTGCCCTGGCCGGGGCGCACGCGCGATCTCTGCGCGTTCCCGAAGGTTCAGACCTACAAGGGCAGTGGCAGCCTCGAGGATGCGGCCAATTTCGAGTGCCGTTGAGCAGGTCGTGCGCGCAGATCGAACGGCGCGCACGATCGGTTGATGAGAACTTGACGCGACAGGCTGGAGCCCCGATCTACCGGCCAGCGCCGGCCTGTCCCGCAGCGTCGCGGCTCCCCTCATCAGCCCTCACATCGTTCCCTTATGGTTGCCGTCAAGACGCGAGCCTTCACCATCCTGTACGAGTTCGAACATGCCCAGACCGAGCTGATCGGCAAGTGCGTGGCCCTGAGCGATGGCAAGGCCGGAACCGTGGAGCAGGTGTATCTCGACGAGCTGCACGGCCTGCGCATCACGATCAGCGGTCACGACGGCCGCTGGCCGGTGTCGACCATCAAATTCGCGGAGCGCTGAGCGGCGAACGCCGGACGCGTTTGGAACCTTCAAACGATTGTGCGGATTGGTTGCATGTCGCACGTCTCCATGCGGCGCAGCTCATCCTTCCCGCAGGTCGCCCATCCCACGATGTCCGAGGAGACGAAACAGCCCGACAGTTCCTGGTGGCGCGATGCCGTGATCTACGAGATCGCGCCGATCTCGTTCCAGGACAGCGACGGTGACGGCAAGGGCGACCTTCCAGGGCTGCTGTCGCGCATCGATCATCTGCAATGGCTCGGCGTCGATGCGGTCTGGCTGACGCCGATCTACCCGTCGCCGTTTCGCGATTTCGGCTACGACATCTCCGATTATTGCGCGATCGATCCCGGCTTCGGCAGCTTGGCGGATTTCGATCAGCTCGTCTCGCGGCTGCATCAGTCCGGCATGAGGCTGATCATCGATCTCGTGCCCAACCACACCGCCGATGATCATGCCTGGTTCAGGGAGAGCGCCTCCAGCCGCGACAATGCGAAAGCCGATTGGTACCTCTGGGCCGATCCGGCCGACAATGGCGGGCCGCCGACCAACTGGATCAGCCGCTTTGGCGGCAGCGCCTGGGAATGGTGCGAGGCGCGCCGGCAATACTACTACCATTCGTTCCTGGTCGAGCAGCCCGATCTCAACTGGCGCAATCCGCAAGTGAGGGCCGCGATCGCCGACGTCATGCGCTTCTGGCTCAGGCGCGGCGTTGACGGCTTCCGCGTCGACGCCAGCGCCGTGCTGATCAAGGACGAGCTGCTGCGCGACAATCCGGCCGATCCCGACGCCGAGGGCAAACCGCCGCCGCAGCGGCAGCGACCGGTCTTCACCGACGACCGGCCCGAGGCGATGCACTGCATCGAGTTTTTACGCGCTGTCGTGGACGAGTTCGGCGGCCGGCTGCTGTGCGGCGAGGTGCAGGGCAAGACCGATCGCATCGGGCACTTCTACAGCAATGACGAACCGCGGCTGCATCTGCCGCTGAACTTCGCGCTGCTCGATTCGGAATGGACCGCGCATGCGCTGCAGGCCACGATCGACGCATACTACAATGCGATCCCCGCCGGAGCCTGGCCGGTCTGGGTGATCGGCGGACACGACAAGCCGCGCGCCGCGAGCAAGCTCGGCGCGGCGCAGGCGCGCGTGCTGGCGATGCTGCTGCTGACGCTGCGGGGAACGCCGTTCTTCTTCATGGGCGACGAGCTCGGCATGACGCAGGCGTCGATCCCCGCCGACCGGGTCGTCGACCCCTTCGAGAAGCTGGTCGGCGGCTACGGCCTCGGCCGCGATCCCGAACGGGTACCGCTGCGCTGGGACGACAGCCCGCACGGCGGATTCACCGATGGCGAGCCGTGGCTGCCGCAGGGCGATCCCGCCAACAACGTTGCCCGGCTGAAGGACGAGCCGACCTCATTGCTGCATCTCTATCGTGCGTTGGTGGCGTTGCGCCGGCGGACGCCGTGCCTGACGCAGGGCGACTACCAGCCGCTCCGATCGCGCAACGATATTCTTGCCTTCCGGCGAACGCTGGGGCGCAACACCATTCTCGTTCTGCTCAACATCACGCACGAGCCGCGGAGATGGCCAGGGGACGAGCAGGGCGAATGCCTGCTGTCGACCGATCCCGGCCGTCGCCGCGGCGCCATCAGCGGCCCTATCCAGTTGCGGGCCGACGAGGGCGTTATCATCGCGCTCGCGTGATCTATCTCAGCGCTGCTCGGCGTGCCGGCTGGCAAAGCTCTCGATCAGCCGTCGCAGCTTGGCCCGGTGCACGCGACGCGCGGCTTCCGCGGCTGGCAGCCAGATCAGCTTGCGCTGGCCGCGCTCGGGATACCGTCCGTGCTGCTTCTTGACCTTCAGCGGATACAGATCGACGTCGCACAGGATTTTGCGCTTGCCCTTGCGCTTGCTGTGCTTGAAGCGGCCGAGCGGCTGCCGGCCGATCTTGCCGCGCAGGCCAGCCTCTTCAAACGCCTCGATCGCGGCGACCCGGTGCGGGCCCTTGCGCAGCATCGGCGAGCCCTTCGGCACCGACCAGCGCTGCTTTCGCCGCGTGGTGATCAGCAGGATGCTGAGCTGCGCGGCCTCGATCCGAAAGGGCAGCGCGGCGAATTGCTTGTTCTTCATGGGACCCCCTTTCCTGGCCCGGATTGAACCTGACATCGTCTTGATTGGTTCCTCAGCGCCCTCCGGCAAAACCTGCATCGTCCTATCAAATGATACGTGAGAGGGACGCCGCAGCGGCTAGCATCGGCGTTCTCCGGCGCGCCCCCCCGAGCCCCGCCGACGGCCTAATTCGCCGCCGATTCACTTATGTTGATGCGCGATGCGAGCCCTTATTTAGGGTTGCTGACGCGCACCAATGAAACCGGATGCAATCTCGCATGGAAGAAGAAGTTCAGAAGAAACGGCGCCGGCGCGTCAAGCAGACGATGACATTGACGGAGCGGTTGCTACGCGCGGCGCGCGAGGCGCGCGACATGGCCAAACGCCTGCCGCCTGGGATCGAGCAGGCGAGGCAGCTGCGGCGCGCCCGAGAGGCCGAGGCGATCGTCGAACTCGATCGCTTCCTGACGGCTCCGGCGCGCAGCACACCGCCGCGACGGCCCTGACGTCGCCGCCAAGCAGGCGGCCAAGTAGTCCGATGTCCGCCGGCCGTGGCGCCAGGATAGAATGTCGCAGCTGCATCATTTTGCTGCATGCGGGCAAGATTTGATGCAGGCATCGCTGCAACAACGCGCTTGACAGGATAGGCGTTTCAAGAGACCGTAATGTCCACGCGTTGGGCACAGCGGCCCTGAGACGCGACACGATCAAACCATTTCCAACACCGCGCTGATCTCAAGCGTGTTTGGTTGGTGGCGAGGGCGCCCTCGGCTTGACAGCCGACGGGCGCTTTTTTGTTTTTGGGACGCGGGATGATACGGACGACGTTTCGCATCGGGGTGATGTTCTCGACGACCGGCTCGTACAGCGTGGTCGCGCGCTCGATGCTCAATGGCGCCCAGCTCGCGCTGGCCGAGATCAACGCCGCGGAGGGCCCGATCGCGTTGGAGCCGGTCGTGGTCAATCCGGCCGGCGACCTCGCGCAATATCGCACGCTGGCGCGCGACCTGCTGGGCGCAGGCATTCGCCAGGTGGTGGGCTGCTACACCTCGTCGAGCCGCAAGGAGGTCATTCCCTGCTTCGAGAAGTTCGACGGGCTGCTCTGGTATCCCTCGCACTACGAAGGCTTCGAGAGCTCCGACAACGTCATCTACACCGGCGCGGCACCGAACCAGCACGTGCTGCCGCTGGTCGACTACCTCGCCTCGCGGGTCGGCAAGCGCGCCTTCTGCGTCGGCTCCAACTACATCTGGGCCTGGGAGAACAACCGCATCTTCCGCGAGGCGCTGACCGCGCGCGGCGGCACGGTGCTGGCCGAGCGCTATCTGACGGTCGGCGACACCGAGTTCGACCAGGTGATCGCCGCGATCCTCGAGCAGCGTCCGGACTTCGTCTTCAACAACCTGATCGGCACCAGTGCCTACGCGTTCTTCCGGGCCTTCCGCGCCGCCTGCTGCGCCGCTGGCATCGACCAGGCGAACGAGATCCCGGTGGCCAGTTGTACGCTGTCCGAGCCGGAGCTGCAGGAGATCGGCACGGAGGCGGTCGATGGCCATCTGTCGTCGAGCGTGTATTTCTCCTCTCTGAGCTCACCGGAGAATGCCGCCTTCATGCAGGCCTATACGGCCGCGTTTCCCGACGGTCCGGTGGTCTCGGCCGACGCGGAAGCCTCGTACATCGCCGTGAAGCTGCTCGCCGCGACCTTGGCTCAGGCCGGCAGCGACGAGTCGCGGCTGGTGCGCTGCGCCGTCGCCAACCAGCGCCTGCTGGCGCCGCAGGGCGAAGTCCGGATCGATCCCCAGACCTATCATGCCTGGCTCACGCCGCGGATCGGCCGCTCCTCGACGGATGGGCAATTCGAGTTGCTCCTCGAAGCGCGGCAACCGATCGCGCCCGATCCGTATCTCGTGCAGTCGTCGCCACGCTTCGCGACATCCATGCGTCCACCGCTGCTCCGAATGGTGAAGTCATGACCTTCCGATTGCTGCAGAACTTCAAGGGTGGCCGCGCGCTGGTGATCACACGGCGGGCGGGCTGGGAGACGACGCTGGAGACGACGCTCGCCAAGCTCGGCGTCGCCTGCGAGTACCCTGAGATCATCGAGGGCCGCGCGCAGCTCGACGTCGGCGCCTTGCTGCCCGAGCGCGACATTCTGTTCGTCGACGGCGATCTCGAAGGCGCCGTCGCACTCGAAGTGAACCCTGCATCCAGGCTGCCGCCGGTGCCGGTGATCGGCCTCGTCGGCGTCGAGGCGCCGAGCCGCCTGAAGGCCCTCGTCAATCTCGGCGCCACCTCGTTCCTGCGCAAGCCGGTGCATGGCGGCGCCGTCTACACGGCGCTGTTCCTTGGCATCAACCAGTTTCTGCTGCGCACCGACATGTACGAGAAGCTGCAGGACCTGGAGAGCCGCCGCCGTGGACGCCGCGCCGTGATCCGCGCCGTCGTCCTGCTGATGCAGGAGACCGGTCTCAACGACGACGATGCCTATTCCGCGCTTCGCCGCGACAGCATGCGGGCGCGGCAAAGTCTGGAGCTCTATTGCGAGGAGTTCCTGAGAAGGCGGGCGAGGCCGCCCGATACGCCTGAACGCACGGCCAGCATCGCGCTGGACGGCGGCAACAAGCAAGCGATGTAGGAGCATCACATGACCAGATCTGGATTGCGAGGGCTGCGCGCCGCGGCCCTTACGGGGACGCTTGTCCTTGCGTCAGGCGCATTTGCAGCCGAAAACCCGATCAAGCTCGGCGTGCTGGAGGATCAGTCCGGCGACTTCGCCGCCGCGACGATCGGCAAAGTCCATGCCATTCAGCTGGCGGCCGAGGAGATCAACAAGGCCGGCGGCATCATGGGCCGTCCCCTGGAGCTCGTGACCTACGACACCCAGTCGGACAACACGCGCTATCAGGAGTTCATGCGTCGCGTGCTGCAGCGGGACAAGGTCGACGTCGTGTTCGCCGGCTTCTCCTCGGCCTCGCGCGAGGCCTACCGGCCGATCGTCGACCAGTTCAACGGCTTCGCCTTCTACAACAACCAGTATGAAGGCGGCGTCTGCGACGGCCACATGGTCGTGACCGGCGCGGTGCCCGAGCAGCAGTTTTCGACGCTCATCCCCTACATGATGCAGACCTACGGCAAGAAGGTCTACACGCTCGCCGCCGACTACAATTTCGGCCAGATCTCGGCCGAGTGGGTGCGCAAGATCGTCAAGGAGAACGGCGGCGAGATGGCCGGCGAGGAGTTCATCCCGCTCGGCGTGTCGCAGTTCTCGCAGAGCATCCAGAACATCCAGAAGGCCAAGCCCGACTTCGTCGTGACCCTGCTGGTCGGCACCGCGCAGGCCTCGTACTACGAACAGGCGGCGTCGGCCAACGTCAACTTGCCGATGGCCTCCTCGGTCAACGTCGGCCAGGGCTATGAGCACAAGCGCTTCAAGCCGCCGAGCCTGAAGGACATGTACGTCACCACCAACTACATCGAGGAAATCGATACGCCGAAGAGCAAGGAATTCCTCGCCAAGTTCAAGGCCAAGTTCCCGAACGAACCCTATGTCAACCAGGAGGCCGAGAACTCCTATCTTGCGCTCTATCTCTACAAGCAGATGGTGGAGCGGGCGAAGTCGACCAACCGCGACGAGATACGCAAGGTGATCGCGATGGGCGACGTCTGCATGGAGGCGCCGGAAGGCAAGGTCTGCATCGACCCCAAGAGCCAGCACATGTCGCACACGATCTACCTCGCTAAGGTCGGCGCCGACCACTCGATCTCCTTCCCGAAGGTCTGGGAGGACATCAAGCCGTATTGGCTCGGCGAGGCCGGCTGTGACCTGACCAAGAAGGATCCGATGGCGCAGTACACGCCGTCGAACCCGCCGCCGAAGCCCTGATCGGCGGCCGCGGCCGCTCCGGCGTCCCCTCACGCCGGAGCGGCCCGCTGTCTCACACCCTCGCGCATCCGACCCCCACATCGATCGAAGACATGGACATCGCAACCCTGGCATTTTCTGCGCTCTACCAGTTCGGCGACGCGTTCGCCTTCCTGGTGCTCTCGGCCTGCGGGCTCGCGGTGATCTTCGGCATGATGGGCGTGATCAATCTCGCCCATGGCGAGTTCATCATGTGCGGCGCCTATGTCACCGCGGCCACCGTGCATGCCGGCCTGCCGCTGCCGCTCGGCATTCTCTGCGGCACCTTGGCCTCGGCCTTCGTCGGCGTGCTCGTCGAACTGCTCGTGATCCGCCATCTCTATGAACGCCCGCTCGACACCATCGTCGCGACCTGGGGCCTCAGCCTGATCGCGACGCAGGGCACCCTGATCCTAGTCGGATCGACGATGGCCGGCGTCGGCACGCCGTTCGGCAGCTTCCAGGTCGGCGCCTATTCCTATTCGATCTACCGCATCGTGCTGTTCGTTGCTGCGCTCGCCGTGCTGGCCGCGCTCTATGCGCTGTTCAACTGGACCCGTTTCGGCGTGCTCGCCCGCGCCACCATCCAGGTGCCGCACATGGCGGCTGCGCTCGGCGTCGACACCCGCCTGATCTACAGCCTGACCTTCGCCTGCGGGGCAGGACTCGCGGGCCTCGCCGGTGGGCTCTATGCGCCGACCATGACCCTGGTGCCGACCATGGGCGCGACCTTCATCATGGAGGCGTTCGTCACCGTCGTCATCGGCGGCGCCGATGTGTTCCTCGGCACCGCGCCGGCCGGTGGCATCCTCGCCATCGTGAAATCCGGCATGACGTCCTGGCAGGGCCAGCTGTTCGGCCAGATCGGCCTTCTGATCGCCGTCATCATCGTCGTCCGGGTGCTGCCGAAGGGCATCTCCGGTTTCGTGCTGCGCGAGCGGACCTGAGGAGCGCCGCGATGACCGGTTTGGTGTCCTTGTTCCGCCGTCTCGAAGGACCGCAGACGCTCGGCCGCGGGCCTGCGTTCTGGGCGCTGTTCGCGCTCGTGCTCGCCGGCGCGCTGGCCTATCCGCTGTTCAGCGACGGCTACACCGTCGGCAACACCGTCTACTTCTTCGTCTGGGTGTTCATCGCGCTCAGCCTCAGCCTGATCTGGGGCTATGGCGGCTCGCTGTCGTTTGGCCAGACCGCCTTCTTCGGCATCGCCGGCTATGGCTACGGCATCCTCACCATCAATTTCGGCGCGGCCTACGGCTTCACCTGGATCGCGCTGCTGCTCGCCATCGGCATGGCGGCGCTGGTCGCCGCGCTGCTCGGCTATTTCATGTTCTTCGGCCGCATCGCCGGCGTGTTCCTCGGCATCGTCACGCTCGCGGTGACCCTGATGCTCGAGCGCTTCATGGCGCAGACGGCCGGCCCCGAATGGCGCATCGGTGCGGCACGGCTGAACGGCTTCAACGGCATGAGCGCGATGCCGCCGCTGACCATCCCCTGGTTCGGCGGGCCGATTCCGCTGTTCGCCGATGTCGGGCTGTACTACGTCGTGCTCGCCATGCTCGTGCTGGTCTATCTCGGCTTGCGCATCCTGATGAATTCGTCGTTCGGCAACGTGATCGTTGCCATCCGGGAAAATCCCGAGCGCGCGGAAATGCTCGGCTACGACATCCGCAAATATCAGCTGATCACCTTTGTCATCGGCGCCGCTCTCGCTGGCCTCTCCGGCGTGCTCTACACGGTGTGGGGCCAGTACATCACGCCCTCCAGCATGGGCATGACGGCTGCATCGCTGCCGTTGATCTGGGTCGCCGTCGGCGGCCGCAGCGATCTCACGGCAACGGTCATCGGCACGCTTGTGGTGCTGTCCGGCTTCCAGGCGCTGACGATCTACGGCAGCCAATATGCGCTGGTGTTCATGGGTGTGCTGCTGGTGCTGACCGTGCTGATCGCGCCCAATGGCCTCGTGCTCGGGGTCATCAAGGGGATCACCAAGCTCGTCACACGGCGCAAGCAGGAGGCCGCGTGATGGCGCTTCTGCAACTGCGCGACGTCAACAAGCATTTCGGCGGCCTGCACGTGACGAACTCCGTCAATCTCGTCTTGGAGCAGGGTGAGATCCACTGCCTGATCGGACCGAACGGCGCCGGCAAGAGCACCTTGTTCCGGCTGATCCTCGGCGAGCATCATCCCGGCAGCGGCCAGATCTATTTCGCTGGCGAGGACATCACCACGCTGAAATCCTTTGCCCGTATCCGCCGCGGGCTGTCGGTCAAGTTCCAGGTGCCCGGCGTGTTCAAGGGCCTGTCGGTGCGGCAGAACCTGGAGATCGCGCTGCAGAGCCGGCTGCATGGCGCCGCGCTCGACAAAGAGATCGATCGCCTGCTCGCCTTCCTCAACCTCGAAGCCGAGCAGGCGCAGCTCGCCGGCAATCTCAGCCATGGCCAGAAGCAATGGCTCGAGATCGGCATGGCGATCGCGCTGAAGCCGCGGCTCCTGCTGCTCGACGAGCCGACCGCCGGCATGTCGCCGGAGGAGACCCACATGACCGGCGAGATGGTGCGGCGGCTGAACGCCGCCGGGATGACCGTGCTCGCGATCGAGCACGACATGGCGTTCGTGCGCCAGGTCGCGCAGCGCGTCACCGTGCTGCATCTCGGCCAGGTGTTCGCGCAGGGCTCGATCGACGAGATCGTGGCCGATGAGCGGGTCGCGGCGATCTATCTGGGGCAGGCGCATGCGTAAGGAAGTCATCCTCACCACCGTCGGGCTTCGCGCTGGCTATGGCGGCAAGCCGGTGCTGCAAGGCCTGGAGATCGAGGTCCGCGAAGGCGAGATCGTCGCCGTCATCGGCCGCAATGGCGTCGGCAAGTCGACGCTGATGAAGAGCCTGATCGGGCTGGTGCCGGCAATGAGCGGCTCGATCGTCTATCGCGGCGAGGCCGTCGAGCACCTTCCGGCGCACAAGCGGGCCCGGCTCGGCATGGGCTATGTGCCGCAGGGCCGCGACGTGTTTCCGCGGCTGACGGTCGGCGAGAACATCGCGGTCGGCGCTGCCATCAAGGGCGGCGGCATTCCGGAGGAGGGGCGGCAGCGCGTCATCGGTGCGTTTCCGATCCTCAGGGAGCGCTGGAGCCAGCGCGCCGGCACGATGTCCGGCGGCCAGCAGCAGCAGCTCGCGATCGGCCGCGTGCTGATCGCCGATCCCAACCTGATCCTGCTCGACGAGCCTTCGGAGGGCATCCAGCCCAACATCGTCCAGGACATCGCCCGCAACATGGTCGAGCTCAACCGCAGGACCGGCGTTACCATCATCCTGGTCGAGCAGAACCTCGACATGATCCGCGCCATGGCGCAGCGCGCCTACGTCATGGACAAGGGCCGCATCACCGCGAGCCTGGAGCGTGAGGCGCTCGATGACGCCGCCGAGATGCGGCGCCACCTCGCAGTCTGAAGAAACGTGAACAACGAGCACAAGGAGAACGAGCATGGCCTGGCAGTCGGAATCGATCATGGCCCGCAGGGGCGTCGCCAAGGGCGCGCGCGGCGCGCATCACACCATCACCGAGAAGGACCAGGGCAAGTATCACTACGTCTACGGTCCCTATGTCGAGCCGGTGCTGACGATCGATCCCGGCGCCGTGGTCTCCGCCGAGACGCACGACGCCTTCGAGGGCGCAATCAAGCACGAGACCGACAGCCCGTCCAAGATCCTGAACTTCCCGTTCCTCAATCCGCAGAACGGTCCGATCTACGTCAACGGCGCCGAGAAGGGCGATACGCTGGCGGTGTACATCGAAAGCATCGTCCCGCGCGGGCCGCAGCCGCGCGGCACCACCGTGATCATGCCGGAGTTCGGCGGACTGGTCGGAACGGGGAACACGGCGTTGTTGAATCCGGCGCTGCCCGAACGCGTGAAGAAGCTCGAGATCACGGCCGAGAAGGGCACGGTCTGGAACGACAAGATCACGCTGCCCTATGAGCCGTTCATCGGCACCATCGGCACCTCGCCGGAGATCGAGGCGATTTCCTCGCTCGTGCCCGACTACTACGGCGGCAACATGGACCTGCCGGATGTCGGCACCGGCGCGATCATCTATCTTCCGGTCAACACCAAGGGGGCGCTGCTCTATCTCGGGGACTGTCACGCCGCGCAAGGCGACGGCGAATTGTGCGGCGTCGCGATCGAGCATCCGACCGTCACGACGGTGCAGGTCGATTTGATCAAGGGCTGGAGCATCGCCTGGCCCAGGCTGGAGACGAATGATTTCATCATGACCATCGGCTCGGCCCGGCCGATGGAGGACGCGGCGCGTATCGCCTATCGCGAGCTGTGCCGCTGGATGGCCGCCGATTACGGCTTCGACGAGATCGACGCCTACATGCTGCTGACGCAGGCCGGCCGCGTCCGGCTTGGCAACATGGTCGATCCGAAATACACGCTCGGCGCCGCCATCAAGAAGCACTTCCTGGTCTGAGGCCGCCGACGATGCCGATGACGTACAAGGCCGCCACCGTCCAGTTCGAGCCGTCACTGGGCGAAAAGGAGCGCAATATCGAAGGCCTGCTCGCGCTGTGCGAGCAGGCGGCGTCGTCGGGCGCGAAGCTGATCGTGACGCCGGAGATGGGGACGACAGGCTATTGCTGGTACGACCGCGCGGAAGTGGCGCCGTATGTCGAGAAGGTGCCGGGCTCGACCACGCACCGCTTCGCGGCACTGGCCAGACGGCACAATTGCTACATCGTCATCGGCATGCCCGAGGTCGATGACGACGACATCTACACCAACAGCGCCGTGCTGATCGGCCCCGACGGCGTGGTCGGCCGGCACCGCAAGACGCATCCCTACATCGCCGAGCCGAAATGGGCGTCCGCCGGCGACCTGCAGCACCAGGTGTTCGAGACGCCGATCGGCCGCATCGCGCTGCTGATCTGCATGGACATCCATTTCGTCGAGACGGCGCGGCTGATGGCGCTCGGCGGCGCCGACATCATCTGCCACATCTCGAACTGGCTCGCCGAGCGGACGCCGGCGCCGTACTGGATCAGCCGCGCCTTCGAGAACTCCTGCTACGTGATCGAGAGCAACCGCTGGGGACTGGAGCGCACCGTGCAGTTCTCCGGCGGCAGCTGCGTCATCGCGCCTGATGGCAGCCTGCCGGCCGTGATCGACAAGGGCGACGGCGTTGCCTTCGCCGAGATCGATCTCGCATGGGCTCGGGCACGCAAGGTGCTCGGCGAGCCGGTGTTCGCGCAGCGCCGGCCGGAGCTCTATCCTGAGCTGCTCACCAATACCTACAGCTGGAACCCGCGCGATTTCTTCGGCCTGTACGGCCACGAACCGTGGCCGGTGGGCAAACGCTCCCGCGTCAGCGTGGCGCAGTTCGCGCCGAGCGCCGACGTCGCGGCCAATCTCGCCCGTATGGCCGAACTGACGGCTGCGGCGAAGGGAGAGGGCGCCGAGCTGGTAGTCTTCCCGGAACTTGCGGCAACGGGGCTGACCGATCCGGCCGAAGCCGCCGAGCCGGTCCCCGGCCGCATCACAGGGGCGCTGACCGAGATCGCCGCGGGGCAGGGGCTGACGCTGGTCTGCGGCCTTGCAGAACGAGACGGGAACACCATCTATAATTCAGCCGTCCTGGTCACGCCCGACGGTAAAATCACCACCTACCGCAAGACGCATCTCACGACGGCCGAGCGCAGCTGGGCCACGGCGGGAGACGAATGGACGGTCGTCGATACCCCGATGGGTCGGATCGGCATCCTGATCGGCCACGATGCGGCGTTTCCAGAGGCGGGCCGGGTGCTCGCCTTGCGCGGTTGCGATCTGATCGTGTGTCCCTCGGCGGTGAAGGGCACCTTCAGTGCGGCGCACGCCGGGACCGAGGTCGCGCAGCCGTCACCGATCCCGACCGGGGCTGATGCGCATCACTGGCATCACTTCCGTGTTCGCGGCGGTGAGAACAACGCCTACTTCGCATTCGCGAATGTGTGCGACGCCTCGAATGAGGATCGCGGGCTCAGCGGCGTGTTCGGTCCGGATACGTTTGCGTTTCCGCGCCGCGAGGCGATTGTCGATCGCGGTGAGGGGATTGCGACGCTCGAGATCGACACCAGCAATCTCGACAGCGTCTATCCGACCAACGTCGCGCGGCGAAAAGATCTCGTCTGCATGCGCATGCCGCACTCGTATCGTGCGCTGGTGCAATCGAAGGCGAGCAATTTCTGAGCTTGCGCGCGCGGTCCGTTCCAAAATGGAACGGATGCGGCATGTGACGGCGCGCAAAGCGGGGTGCGAGGACGCTGTCCACATTTCTTCACAGCCGTCGCAAAAAGTTCTTGCACGGGATGCGGCATCGCACTATCTCACCACCACGCCAGCCGGACATCACTGATGACTGAGGCCCCCGAACTTCCGGGACCAACGTTGTTTTCCTTGATGTTTCTTCTTCCGACTGGCTCTTGAGTTTTTCTTCAGAAAAGCTCTTGACGGTCTCGAAAAATCAGCTATTTGAAGCGCCCCGGCAACGGAGACTTCGACGGCGAAAGAGACCGAAGAAGGTGCACTAATTAGTTCGGAGCGACTGAGTTCGCGAACTAACAAGTGCGGGCTGTTTGACAAGTGAAGATGAAGAAAGAGAAACGTGGACGGCGGAGTCCTTGCGGGTCTCGGGATTGAGAGCTTCGGCTTTTGGTTCTGGGATCGGACGAGAAGACTTCGGCGGACAATGTTTCAAAGGTAACACCATGGTCTTTGCGCTGTGAAGCGCGGGATC
>NZ_CAFI01000484.1 GCF_000239775.1 Bradyrhizobium sp. ORS 375 | reverse complement strand
CGAGCTCCGCGATCGCCACTTGATCCAACTACGACGCGTCACGTTCCAGTCCCTCGTTCCACGGTGGCTTCAATGACAAAATTCCGAACCCTCGACGACGTCGACGTCAAAGGCAAGCGCGTGCTGCTGCGCGTCGATCTCAACGTGCCCATGGAGAATGGCCACGTCAGCGATGCCACGCGCCTGGAGCGCGTTGCGCCGACCATCAACGAGATCGCCGACAAGGGCGGCAAGGTGATCCTGCTCGCCCATTTCGGCCGGCCGAAGGGCCGCGACGCCAAGGACTCGCTGAAGCCGGTCGCGGCCGCGCTGTCGCAAGTGATCAAGCGTCCCGTCGCCTTCGCCGATGACTGCATCGGCGAGCCTGCGGCGAACGCGATCGCCGCGCTGAAGGACGGCGACGTACTGTGTCTGGAGAACACGCGCTTCCACAAAGAGGAAGAAAAGAACGATCCGGCGTTCGTCGCGGAGCTCGCCAAGCTCGGCGACATCTGGGTCAACGACGCGTTTTCCGCCGCGCACCGCGCCCATGCCTCGACCGAAGGTCTCGGCCACAAGCTGCCGGCCTATGCCGGCCGCACCATGCAGGCCGAGCTCGACGCGCTCGACAAGGCGCTGGGACGTCCGGCCAAGCCGGTGATCGCGATCGTCGGCGGCGCCAAGGTCTCCACCAAGATCGACCTGTTGGAAAACCTCGTCACCAAGGTCGATGCGCTGGTGATCGGCGGCGGCATGGCCAACACGTTCCTGCATGCGCAGGGCGTGCAGATCGGCAAGTCGCTGGCCGAGAAGGATCTCGCCGCGACCGCGCTGCGGATCATGGACAAGGCGGAAGCGGCCAACTGCGCCATCATCCTGCCCGTCGATGCGACGGTGTCGTTCCACTTCGCGGCCAACTCGCCGTCGTTCGCCTACGGCCTCGACGCGATCCCGCCAGACAGCATGATCCTCGACGTCGGCCCGCAATCGACCGCGCGCATCCACGCCGCGATCGACGACGCCGCGACCCTGGTGTGGAACGGCCCGGTCGGCGCCTTCGAGCTCACGCCTTTCGACCGCGGCACGATGGTCGCCGCCAAGCATGCAGCGGAGCGCACCAAGGCCAAGAAGCTGATCTCGGTGGCCGGCGGCGGCGATACCGTCGCCGCGCTCAACCAGGCCGGCGTGGCCGGCGATTTCAGCTACGTCTCGACCGCGGGCGGCGCCTTCCTCGAATGGATGGAAGGCAAGCCGCTGCCCGGCGTTGAGGTGCTGAAAGCCTGAGACTATGAGCTTG
>NZ_CAFI01000485.1 GCF_000239775.1 Bradyrhizobium sp. ORS 375 | reverse complement strand
GACCCCGACAGACGCTGTCCACCAGATCCTGATCAAGATCCAGGAGAGCATCGTTGCGCTCCGAGCGGAGTTTCGATCGGAGCTCGGCTCGTTCAGAGAATCGACAGAAAAGCGGCTCGACGCCCTGGAGACTTTAATCCGCAAACAGCGCCGCGATTCCGCTGGCATGCTGGTGATGATGCGCGCCGCGGCGAGTGATTTCGACGAGCGGGTCAGCGCGGTCGAAGAGCGCATGGCGGCTCTCGAAGCCAGGAAGAGCTGAACTGCCAAGACCAGCGCTCGCCCCCATGGCGTTGTCAGCCGACAGAATACGCTCTCGCTGCTAACCTAAACAACGCCCAAGCACTTGCTTGTCCCGGCTGCGTCGCCGCCACCCTTGGATTCCGTTCACCACCGCGTTATGCACGGTGCAGCGATTTCGAGGCGTGCGTCAGCACGGTCCAATTCTTCATCAGGGAGTTCCAGCCATGGCTCGTATTACGTTGCGTCAATTGCTCGATCACGCGGCGGAGCACGATTACGGCGTCCCGGCCTTCAACATCAACAACATGGAACAGGCGCTGGCCATCATGGAAGCGGCCAGCTCGACGGAGTCGCCGGTCATCATCCAGGCCTCGCGCGGCGCGCGCGCCTATGCCAACGACGTCATGCTCAAGCACATGATGGACGCGCTGACCGAGATCTATCCGCAGATCCCGATCTGCGTGCATCTCGACCATGGCAACGAGCCGGCGACCTGCATGACCGCGATCCAGTCCGGCTTCACCTCGGTGATGATGGACGGCTCGCTCAAGGCCGACGGCAAGACCCCCGGCGACTGGGAGTACAATGTCGGCGTCACCAAGACGGTGACCACCATGGCGCATCTCGGCGGCATCTCGGTCGAGGGCGAGCTCGGTGTGCTCGGCTCGCTCGAGACCGGCATGGGCGACAAGGAGGACGGCCACGGCGCCGAGGGCAAGCTGTCGCACGACCAGTTGCTGACCAATCCCGACGAGGCCGTGAAGTTCGTCCAGGAGACCAAGGTCGATGCGCTCGCGATCGCGATGGGCACCTCGCACGGCGCCTACAAGTTCACGCGCAAGCCGGACGGCGACATCCTCGCGATGAACGTGATCGAGGAGATCCACCGCAAGCTGCCGAACACGCATCTCGTGATGCACGGCTCGTCGTCGGTGCCGCAGGACCTGCAGGAGATCATCAACTCGTTCGGCGGCAAGATGAAGCCGACCTGGGGCGTGCCGGTCGCGGAGATCCAGCGCGGTATCAAGAACGGTGTCCGCAAGATCAACATCGACACCGACAACCGCATGGCGATGACCGGCCAGATCCGCAAGGTGCTGTCGCAGCATCCGGAGGAGTTCGATCCGCGCAAGTATCTGAAGCCGGCGATGGAAGCGATGACCAAGCTCTGCAAGCAGCGCTTCGAGGAGTTCAACACCGCCGGCCAGGCCGGCAAGATCAAGCGCGTGCTGACCACCGCCGAGATGGCCAAGCGCTACGCCAAGGGCGAGCTCGATCCGAAGGTGGCGTGAGCCGGCCTGCAACAAGCTTGCTGGAGCTCAGTGACCGCCAAGGCGGCGGTAAACTCCCCTCCCCCTTGCGGGGAGGGGTCGGGGGTGGGGGTCTCCGAGTCGGACCATTCATGATGAGCACGCTTCCGCCTGCATGCGATATTGCCCTGACGCCGCGTACAGGCGTGGACGAGCCACGTCGCGCACTCCGTCAATGAGGCGATGGACGAGCCCGGGCGCACATCATCGAGTTCAGCGCCTGCGGACCCCTACCCCCAACCTCTCCCCGAAAGGGGGAGGGGAGCCGATCGCCGCGGACGTGAGACATCGCTCGGACGACATTCAGGAACGCCCCGTTCACCTCTGTGAGAGCCTGCCTCGGCTGCGGCCAATGTTTGCTCGGCATCGGCCCGAGAACCGTCTAGTTTGACGGGCAGGGCAGGTGCCGTCTGGAGCAGATGATGGACATCTTCGCACTGAACCCCGTCACCCCTGCGACGGCGGCACGCGGCACGACCATTCGTGCCGCCCGAACGGCAGGGCCCGGCAGACTTGCGGATCACCGCACCACGGTTTACCCGCAGAGCGTACGCTCCGCCCCCGGGCGTGCCGTGGCTCACCACATCGACAATGACAGGATTCCCCGCTACCTGATGGCGCGGCGCGACAAGAAGGCGGCATAATTTGTCCGGCAAGACCTCTCCCGCGCGGCCGGCGCCGCGCCTCTATCTGGCGACGCCGGTCGTGACCGACGCGGCGGCGCTCGCCGCCAGCCTGCCCGCGATCCTCGCCAGCGCCGACGTCGCGGCGGTGCTGGTGCGGCTGAAGGAGAGCGATCCGCGCAGCATGATCACGGCCGTCAAGACGATGGCGCCGGCGATCCAGAGCACCGGCGCGGCGCTGCTGATCGACGGCCATGCCGACATCGTCGCCCGCGCCGGAGCGGATGGTGCGCATCTGACCGGCATTGCCGCGCTGGAAGAGGCGATGCCAGGCTTGAAGCCGGACCGCATCGCGGGCTGCGGCGGGCTCTCGACGCGGCACGATTCGATGCGCGCTGGGGAACTCGGCGCCGACTATGTGCTGTTCGGCGAGCGCGACGCGCAGGGCCGGCGGCCCTCGCCAGATGCCGTCAATGAGCGCCTGGCCTGGTGGGCCGAGCTGTTCGAGCCACCCTGCGTCGGCTATGCGATCTCGTTGAAGGAAGCGGCCGACTTCGTTGCCGCGGGGGCGGATTTCGTGCTGGTCGACGATCTCGTCTGGAATGATCCGCGCGGACCGGCGGCAGCGCTGGCCGAGATCGGCGCGACGATCCGGCAGGCGCATGCGACCGCTCCGGCGGCCCTCGCCGGACAGAGCTGAACGGCCCATGACGATGCTGCGCCTGACAGGCCTGGTTGCTGTGCTCCTTGTCATGGGAGTGGGCGCGCACGCGCAGATGTCATTGACGCCGCCGAGCGTGCAGCAGCCGCCGGCGGAGAAACCGAAGCCGGCCGAAAAGGCTGCCGAGAAGCCGAAGCCGCCCGCCCCCGCCGCGGCGGCGAAGAAGCCGGCGCCTACCC
>NZ_CAFI01000486.1 GCF_000239775.1 Bradyrhizobium sp. ORS 375 | reverse complement strand
GCTGAGGCGAGGATGTCTGCGCATTGCCAAAGCCGCGCAGGTGACGTGCAGATACCAACTCGCGCAGATGTGAGCGGGCTTGCCCGCGAGCTGTTCCAAATCAGGCTTTAAGGGTCGACGCGGTAAGGCTGCGGGACCTGCCTGATTTTGGAGACGGATCGATGCGCAAGACATGGATGGGAATGGTGGCGGCCGGTGTGATCGCGCTGATGATGGCGCCCGGCACGGCGTCGGCGCGCGGCGGCTTCCATCATGGTGGCTTCCATCACGGCTTCTATCACCACGGCTTCGGCCCTGGTTTTGCGATCGGCTTCGGCTTTGGCTATCCCTACTACTACGGCGGCTATCCGTACGACTACTACCCCTACACCTACGAGGATCTCGGCGGCTGCTACGTCGTGAAGAAGCGCGTGCGGACAGCGCACGGCTGGCGCGTTCGCCCTGTGGAAGTCTGCGAGTGAGCGTGAACCTGGAGGTGGGCTGACGCGTTGGACGCTCACGTCGCTTTAACGATATCTCGTCACGATTCATTGCCGCTGCGAATGAGCGAAGCGGCGATGGAGAAAGAGCTGGCGCAACGCTTGCATGGATCCAGGCATGATGAACTCACTCACATCCCCTGAACTCACCTTCGTCTTCATGGGCGTCGTCGTCAGCCTCGGTGCTGCGCTGGTCTGGATGGCCTGGGAGCTCGAGCAGAGCGCCCGTCAGCCGGCAAAGGTGCGTCGGCGGCGCTGAGCTCTGACTCACGCTCATCGAATTGTAGGGTGCGCAAGGGCGCGGCCGCGCTCGTGCGTCGTGCAAGATGGCAATGGCGCCGTGCCCACCATTCTTGCTGATGAGTGCACTGAGCGATGGTGGGCACGCTGCCGCCCGACGGCGGCTGCTTTGCCCACCCCACGCGGTTGCGTCGACAACATCGTGTCGATCAACTCAGCACGCCATACTTCTTGAACCACGCCTGCATTTGCGCCCATGCATCCTCGGCCGCCTCCTTGCGGTAGCTCGGACGATAGTCGGCGTGAAAGCCGTGCGGCGCGCCGGGATAGAGCTTGAATTCGGCGGTCTTCTTGTTCTCCGCGAGCGCGGCCTTCATCGCCTCCACGCTGGCGACGGGGATGCCGGTGTCCGCCTCGCCGTAGAGTCCGAGCACGGGCGCCTTGATCTCGGGCGCGAGCTGCATCGGGCTCTTTGGAAAAGCCGGGCTGGGCGGATCGGTCAGCGGGCCGTAGAACGCGACGGCGGCCTTCAGCCCGGCATTGTGGGCGGCATATTCCCAGACATTCCGGCCGCCGCGGCAGAAGCCGACGATGCCGAGCCGCGAGGTGTCGCCGCCCTGCGACTTGGCCCAGGCCACGGTCGCATCGAGATCCGACAGCAACTCCGCATCAGGCTTTGCATTCACGATCGGCAGCAGCTCCTTGATCTCGGTGATCTTCGTGAGATCGGTGCCCTTGCGGAAGTAGTAGTCCGGCGCCACCGCGAACGCGCCGAGCTTGGCGAGGCGGCGGGTCACGTCCTTGATGTACTGGTGCAGGCCGAAGATCTCCATCGCGACCAGGATGACGGGCGGATTGCTGGCGCTGGCGGGTCTGGCGAAATAGACCGGCATCTCGCCGTCGGCGACCTTGACCTTGGCATCGCCGGCATTGAGGCCGGAGGTGTCGGTCGTGATCACCTCGGCGCGGACGGGGCCCGCGGCCAGCGTGTAGCCGGCAGTCACTGCAGCAGATGCGGTCATGAAGCCGCGGCGCGAGAACGGGGCGACCTTGGTCAGTCCGATGACATCGGAGGTCAAGACAGGTTCGGCAGACATGCGGGCTCGTCTCCTGGGTGGGCGCGCATTGAGCCGAGAAGTCCCGGGGAAAAGCAAGTCACCAGCCGGAGAGCGCTCGCCGGCGCCGTCGGTTCCGTCAGGTCCTTGCGATCAGCAGTGGACTACAAAGAACAAGGCCGTCGGCGCAGTATGGCGCCAACGACCTTGCCAGCCCCGGATATTGAAATTGGCCCTGTGCCATCCTGAAATTGGCTCGCCATCCGGTAACCGCAGGATGGCCCGATTCCGCAGCCCTGCTGTGTGAAGCACTTCACAAGGTTCCGGGAAAATTCGGCAGGAATTGTACAGGGGGCGCGCGGCCCGCGATCCCTAGCCGCGATTGCGGCGAGACCGGTGCCCGCTGCGGTTCGCATGCGCGCGCGCGCGGATGCTGCGGTTGCGTGACGGGGGCGAGGCCTGCTCCGAGGATTGCGTGCTGGCGAACGACTGGCGCAAGCCGTCGATCGACTCCTTCAGGGTCGAGACCTGGTCGGACAGACGCTTGGTGTCGGCCTGCTGGGCGGCGAGCAGGCGCCGCATGCTCTGCAGCTGCTCCTGCATCATCTGCAGCTGGTCGATCGACTCCTGCTGGGTGGCCTCGAGGCCCTTGGTCTTCTCGACCAGCTGCTCGGAAGCCTGCACCGTCCTGGCCTGCAGCTGCCGCGTCACCGCCCCGCGCTCGGCTTCGGCCGGCGAGCCGGCATAGGCCCGCCACAGCACGATGCCGCCGATGCCGGCGACCAGCACCAGCAGGGTGGCGGCGGCGAGCGCGATCGGCTGTGAGCTCTTGATCGGGCCGGTCGCGGCCTTATCGAGATAGGTTCTGGTGTCGCGCGTCACCGGGTTCATCACCAAACCACCCACAATCGAAAAAAGCTTCGGAAGCCGGTCCCCAAAATGGACCGGCGAAAAGGCTTTGCAGTCGGATCGATCCGCGGCAGCAAAACGCGTGCCCGGCGGCAGGCGATCCCGGCCGCAAGACTTTATTAGCAAATCGGACAAAAGAGAGGCCTGCAAGCCCGAAAAACTGCGGCCGGCGGTTCCGGCGCAGCGGTATCGGCGTCATCGCGAGCGGGGCGGGTGGCGTCCTGACCCCAGGGCGGTCAGAGGCTTACTGGGTCGCGTTGCAGTTCCGGCAGATCGTGAGCTTCTGCTTCAGGCGAGCCTCGTCGGCCATGTCGGCCGCCTGCTCTTCCTCATAGGTCATGCGCCCGCTGCGGTAGCCGGAGCTCGACTGCGCCGACATCACGTCGACCCGCGAGTCGCCCCTGCGCTTGCCGCCCTTGCGCGTGGCGGTGCCGATCTCGGGCTCCATGGCCATATCGTTGTCGGTCTCCGAAGCGGCGACCCGACCATCCCAGTCGGCCGCACCAGACGCCGTCTGCGGCGCCGCCATGACCACCTTGGGCGACGCCGCCATCGCGGGGGAGGCCGCCGCGGGCGTATCGGCCGAGGCCAGCGGGCCGGAACAGCCGGTCCCGGACATGCAGCAGTTCGTCAAGCTCAGGGCCGCGGCGACGAGCGCCGCACTTCGCAGGATCATCATCATGCCGACAACCTAAACCCGACGGTCGAGGGAAAACAAGGTTGGCCGGCGGATGCCGCGCCCTGCCTGCGACATATCGTCAAAGCAAGGCCAAAAAAAGTTGCGGCTCTCGCGGGACTCAAGGCCTCGCAGGGCAATAGCGCCGAGATCCGGTTGCCGACCGCTTCTGCTGATCGATGTCCCACCAGTCACGTGCGCACAGCATCGTCAGTCGCGCCGTTCACGGGAGGTCGCCCCTGACGCGCTCGCCGAGTTGAGCAGCGCGCCGCTGCTCGGCTCCAAAATGCGCGCGGGTGCGACGGAAACCATCTCGCTGTCAGACGGGGCAGGATGGCCGACCATGGCCTCGAACGGCTTGCCGTCCGCTCCGACATTGGACCAGATCATCAGGATGTTGATACCGAACAGAACGACGAACGCGATCAGAGCCATCGCGGCGGTAATTTTCGAGTTGTACATAATAAAAAATCCCCCACTGGTTGAAAAAACCTTCGGACAAGACGGGGGTCAAGGCTTGCGAATCAAATTTTCTGAGGACAGCCGCAGGACCTTGGGGCGGAACATCGCGCTCAATGATCTCAAATGCGGCCTGAAAAAGTTGCGGCCAGGCCTTGGGGGAGGCCTGGCCGCGCGCGAACCGGTCTGGGACGGGGAGGGGTGGGGATGTGACCGGGTCGCGTAACTCGAATGTCGTTGCCTCTCGGTTCAGCGCTCTCGGGCGCTGGCGGTGGCCACTGCCGGGCGACCGTCGCCGAGCGAGACCCAGACGTTCGGGTCGCTCTGCGACTGCCGCTTGACGAAGCGGTAGCCGGTCTCGGTCCAGGCGACGACGCTCTCGTTCTGATTGTCGAGAACGTACTCGCCCTTGTCGGTCTTCACGGTGAGGACGGCGTGTCCTTCACCCTTCTTGTCGCGCACCACCGTGATCAGCAGCGCCTCGCGGGGCCAGCCGGCATCGATCAGCAGCTTGCGCTTCAGCAGCACGTAATCCTCGCAGTCGCCATAGCCGTCCGTCGGCAGCGACCATTTCTCGACCACGCCCCAATGGTCCATATCGGTGATGGGCTTGACGTTCTCGTTGACCCAGCGATTGACCTTTAGCAGATCGCGCCAGGCGGTCTGGGACAGCACGATGTCGCGGGGCTGCGACGCGCCGCCGCGGCATTCCTCGGGGGTCTCGGTGCAGAACTCGATCCAGCCGATCGGGGCCCGCGTGGTGTCGCCAAGGCTCGCATAGAGCACGCGGTCATCACCGGCATGCGCCATCGTCCCCATCGCCATCAGAATGGCTGCGACCGCCAACCCCTTCGCCTGTCCCGTCCGCTTGACCATTTTGGCCCCCGTTTTCGTTGGGACCATGTGTCTCACAAAGATTTTTCGCTGCCGCTAAATCGCCACGATGGATTTGACGAAAACCCAATTCAAACAAAGCGCTAATTAGGATCTTTGTTGAATCGAATAAGCCTAAAATTTGAATCGATCGCAGTTAGTTCAAATGCGCTGCATTAAGTCCGGAACCGCTGTCATTGCAGGCCGGAGGCCGCGTTTGATGTCGCGAATTAACTGCGCGGGATACGACGTGCGATCGCCGAACGCCACACGGCGCCCGTGGGGACGGGCGCCGTGTGATCCGTGGAGTTGCGGGATTTGCGGGAGTTGACGCTTTACCGCGCGGTAACGCTCTCTTCGAGCGTTTCGGCGAGCTGCGGATGCATGAACTCGATGGCGAAGCCGCCTTCGAGATTGCGCACCACGCGCGCCTGCACGCGGCCCAGCATGACCTGCGATTTCATCGCCGGCTTGGTCTCGGCGGCGATCGCCGCGCCCGACAGCGACATGTCGATGATGCGGCAGGTCATCTTGGTGCCGTCCTCGAGCGTCAGCACCGCGATCGGGTTGCGCGGGATGATACGGTCGTGGCGGCGATCCTCCGGCAGATTGAGGATGTCGCGGTTGGCGAGCCAGGTCAGCTGCGCAGCGAGCTTGTCGCGCTTGCGCGCGGTCGCGCCGATGGTCATGGCGAAGCCGTTGTCGATGATGCGGGTGATCTTGCCCTCGACGCGGCCGATATGGTCGAGATAGGCGATCACGCGGTCGCCGACATTGCCGATGCCGGGCGCGAGCAGCGCAAGGCCGCCGGGCGACATGTTGATGACTTGGCAGGGATACTCACGCCGGTCCGGCAGCATGTAGCGGCCGAGCAGGTGGACCTTGACCCGCTGGAAACGGCGGCGCTCCTCGGCGGCCGGAAGGGATTGTTTGATGTTCGGCAACGCCATGTTTCGCCACTCAAAGCCGGCTCTTAGCAGCGCCGGGGGATCCAGCAACGAAACTAAATCCTGCACGGTTAATTCAGCGTTATCGGAGTGTGGTCGGCCCGTTACCCCATCTACGAAAGATCAGCGCAGTCCCTCATACACCATCAGGCCCCGCGCCAGCGCCAGCTTGCGCAGCGCGCGCGGCACGATCGGCTCGACCGGCGGATGGATGTAGCGCCAGGACACGATCTCGAGCGGTCCGAGCGCGCCTTGCGGTGTCTCGAACGGGGCGAGCAGGCCGGTCAGGCTGATCGGCTCATGCGCGCGCGTGGCGAACGGCAACAGCAGCAGCTCGAAATGCGCCGTCGTGCGATCCGGCGCTTGCGCCGTCACGCCGGCGATCGCCGGCAGCGTCTCCTCGGAGACGACGGTGGCGATCTCCTCGATCTCGCGGCGGCTCTCCTGCGTGAAATGCGCCGGGAAGCTCCTGTCCTTGACGTCCCCGCCGAGCAGGGCGCACAGCCGGGTGCCGGCCATGCGGAACGGAAAGCCTAGGTCGGCATCGCACGACAGCACGAAGATGTCGCCGAGCAGCTCGCGCACCGCCGACGGTTCGAACTCGCTGCGCTCCGGCGCCTTGCCGTGGCCGCGCCTGTCGTTCCAATAGGCGAAGAGCTCGCGATTGGACGGATGTTTCATCTGAAGACCCCTCGCGCCCTCGACGTCGTCAGGACATCGCTGTCCCGCTTTCGTCCAGGCGCCTCCCTGGATTGTTGTCGCAGGAGGGGCGGTGCAGCGTCCATGCCGATGGTGCGATCGTGCCGGCTTTCTCCCGACCTTCCGCGCGTTAAGGTTAAATTAACGATGTGCTTGGCTTCGGCCCTGGGATCGTTAAGAAAGCGTTCATCAGATCGCGGCCGGAAGGTGGAAGGTCCACCGCGATCGGACGGGTACACGAAGGCGGCGTCAAACACGTCCGGTCGTCGCGACGGGGAGGGGTGGGGATCAAACCCAGGGCTCTCCGGACGCAGAAAAGACCGGCAATCTTGCGAGGGAGGGCTTTCTCAGGGCTCTCCCTCTTTCTTTTTCAGGGTCCCGCACCGTTCGGCGCCATCAGGCCGCTCATCAACTCTTCACGTGTGCGCTTGCACAAGGCCGTCAAAGCCGCCTATCTGACGGGTCTGTTCCTCCGTCGAAGGCGTGCGTTCCCTTGGATTCTCCGTCAGACCTCACGCAACAGCAACCGCTTCAGGAACCGCGCGAGCCGATCCTGAACCTGCCGGGCGCACTGACGGCCTACGTCCTGCTGATCGCGGCGATCCATCTGCGGGTGCTGCTGCCGGACGAGTGGGACAGCCTGATCATCGATCTGTTCGCCTTCGTCCCGAAACGATACGACCAGACCTTGCTCGACGGCGCGTTCCCCGGCGGCACGCCGGCCAAGTTGTGGACCTTCGTCAGCTACTCGCTGTTGCATGCCAATCTCGCGCATATCGGCTTCAACGTGCTCTGGCTGCTGCCGTTCGGCAGCGCGCTGGCGCGGCGCTTCGGCACTGTCAGGTTCTATCTGTTCATGGCGGTCACGGCGGCCGCCGGCGCGCTCGCCCATCTCATCACGCATGAGCACGAGCTGGCGCCGATGATCGGCGCGTCGGCCTCGGTGTCGGGCGCAATGGCTGCCGCGATGCGCTTCGCGTTCGTGCGCGGCGGCTTCCTGTCGTTCGGGCGCGGCGATGCCGAGGCGGCGGCGAAGGTGCCGGCGCTGTCGCTGTGGCGCGCGCTGCGCGATCCGCGCGTGCTGGGCTTTCTCGCGGTCTGGTTCGGCGTCAACATCGTGTTCGGCGTCGGCGACCTCACGCCCGGCGCCGAGGGCGCCAGCGTCGCCTGGCAGGCGCATATCGGCGGCTTCCTTGCCGGGCTCGTCCTGTTTGGCCTGTTCGATCCGATCCCGCATGTGCGTGACGATGCTGCACCTGCGTTGCCGTCGGAGCCGGTCGACAGTTAGTTGCCTCCAGGCTGCGCTTGCGAGCGCGCGGGATTTCATCCATCATTTGTGCTCGATGCAACCGGGGCACGACTCTGGGCAAATAAAGGCAGGCCCATCTTTGGTCATTGGCCGGCCTGCCGAGCGCACTGCAACCAGAACGCGACTGGTGCATTGCCTGACTGTTGATTGGCACTCGTAACTCAGCACTCGCTTGACTGAAGACTGCTGCAAGCATCGGCCGCAACGACGCCTCGCTCAAGAAGGCGCATCGGCCTCTCAAGGAGACGAGCAATGACAGTACGTGCGATCCTCGACACCAAGGGCCACAAGGTCGAGAGCGTCGAAGCTCAGACCACACTCGCCGAAGCCGCCAAGCTGCTTGCCGATCGCAAGATCGGCGCCGTGCTGGTGATGTCGGGCACGCGGATGGAGGGCATTCTCTCCGAGCGCGACATCGTGCGCTCGCTCGGGGAGCGCGGCGCCGCGGCGCTGACCGAGCCGGTCTCGAGCGTGATGACGCGGCGCGTCGTCAGCTGCCGGCCGCAGGACACGGTCGCCGAGATCATGGAGATGATGACCAACGGCAAGTTCCGCCATCTGCCGGTGATCGAGGGCGGCCTCGTCGTCGGCCTGATCTCGATCGGCGACGTTGTGAAGTGGCGCGTCCAGGAATACGAGAACGAGCAGGAAGCGCTGCGCCAGTACATCAAGACGGCGTAGTTCCGCCGCTGGCCGGCGCGGTCGCGCCGATCGCCTCATGGATCGAATCCAGCGCACGTTCGGCCGCCTTGGTGCCGAACGCGATGAGATCGGCCGCGCGATGAAAGTCGAACCAGCCGATCTGGCCGACGCGCGGCGAGATCAACAGATCGGGCGGATCGCCGGCGAGCCGCGCGCGGGTGATGCGGTCCTGCATGATGTTGAAGGCGTCGACCATCACCGAGGAGATCCCCGGCCGGCCGCCTTCGCCGAAGAACTGCCGCTTCACCGCGCGTTCGGCCGAGAACAGCCTGCGGAAGCGCCGCTTCGGCGGCGTGCTCTCCATCACCGTCTCCGGCACCTCGACCGGCTGGCCATGCGAGTAGATCGTCGTCGAATGCGTGAACACGTCGCTGGACAGGTTGGCGGCAATGACGATCTCGGCGCCGAGCGCGCGCGCCGCCGACACCGGCACTGGATTGACCATGGCGCCGTCGACCAGCCAGCGGTCGCCGATCAGCACCGGCGCGAAGATGCCGGGCAGAGCATAGGAGGCGCGCATCGCGTCGACGAGGCTGCCATGGGTCAGCCAGATCTCGTGTCCGGTGCGGATCTCGGTGGCCACCGTCGCGACCTTCATCGGCAACTCCTCGATCGCGACGCGGCCGAGCGAGGCTTCGAGCTGGGCGGCAAGCTTCTCGCCGCCGATCAGGCCGGAACCGTTGAGTCGGATGTCGAGATAGCCGAGCACGCTGCGCATCTGCAGGCTGCGCGCCCATTCCTCCAGCGTATCGAGCTGGCCGGCCGCATAGGCACCGCCGACCACCGCGCCGATCGAGGTGCCGACCACCACGTCGGGCACGATGCCATGAGCCAGCAGGGTTCGGATCACGCCGATATGGGCAAAGCCGCGCGCCGCGCCGCCGCCGAGCGCCAGGCCGATCACCGGCTTGCGGATCGTGCCGAGCCCGACATTGCCGCCTTCTCCGCCCTGGCGGCCTCCCATCAACATGTCCAGCACCGTCGTCTCCACGCTTACGCTCATCGGCGGCGTCCGGCCGCGGCCGTTTCGTCGCCATGTCCGGGATCAGCCTACCAGAAGCATCCTTTATGCCGATTGACGGGCGGATCAGATGCCGTCGATTTGATGTCCGAGGCGACCGCGAGATCCCGCGAGGAAGGGGACGCCTTTGGCTGCGACCGAGTCGCGCGGCGCCGGCAGGGTTCCCCAGATCAATGCAGCAGAGGCTTGAATTTGCCCCGTTTTCGGTCAAAAGCAGCATGATGAGGACAGGGCGGTGGTTCCCCAGATTCCGGCGCGTCGGGCGGCTGTCATGGCCTGTCCTGGCCGCGTCATGTCTGCTGGCGGCCTCACCCGCGCGCGCTCAGCTGTTCAGCGATCGTCCGCCGCCGGTTCCGCCTGCCTCGGTCCCTGATCCGGGCGCAGCCGTCAGCCTGGCGCCGCCCTCCGGCCCGGGCGCCGGTCC
>NZ_CAFI01000487.1 GCF_000239775.1 Bradyrhizobium sp. ORS 375 | reverse complement strand
GCCCATCGCCTGCCCGTGAAAATCCAAGGATTAACTCTCGACGTACCGGGGTTTGACCATGATCAACTCTTGGCCAGCCGCGCCGTGCTGATGGACTGCAACCGCTTCCGCCTTTAACAAGGTTTTCATGTCGCTGATCGACCTCGCCAATCCCACCCGGTTCCTTGCGCTCGCGGCGCGGCTCTTGCCGTGGCTGGCGCTGGTCACCGTCGTGCTGCTGGGCGCCGGCCTGTACCTGTCGGCGCTGGCACCCGACGATTACCAGCAGGGCGCGACCGTCAAGATCATGTTCATCCACGTGCCCAATGCGTGGCTGTCGATGTTCGTCTGGGGCGTCATGAGCATCGCCTCGCTCGGCACCCTGGTGTGGCGCCACCCGCTCGCCGACGTCGCCGCCAAGGCCGCCGCGCCGATCGGCGCCAGCTTCACCTTCCTGGCGCTACTCACCGGCTCGCTGTGGGGCCGGCCGATGTGGGGCACCTATTGGGAATGGGACGCCCGGCTGACCTCGGTGCTGATCCTGTTCCTGATGTATCTCGGCCTGATGGCGCTGTGGCGCTCCGTCGAGGACCCGACGCGCGCCGCACGCGCGGCCGCCGTGCTGACGCTGGTCGGCGCCATCAACCTGCCGATCATCAAGTTCTCGGTCGACTGGTGGAACACCTTGCACCAGCCGGCCTCGGTGATGCGGATGGGCGGCCCGGCGCTCGACAAATCGTTCCTGATCCCGCTGCTGGTCATGGCGATCGGCTTCTCGTTCCTGTTCGTCACCTTGCATGTCGCCGCGATGCGCAACGAGATCCTGCGCCGGCGCGTGCGCAGCCTGCAGATGATGCAGGCCCGCGCGTATCAAGGCAGTGCGTCATCCGGCGGCGCAACCAGCCAGGCCGTGGGAGCCGCCTAAAGATGGACCTCGGCCCCTACACCTCCTTCATCGCGACCTCCTATCTCGCCGCCGCGCTCGTCGTGGTGCTGCTGATCGCCTGGATCGCGATCGACTACCGCACCCAGAAGGCGCGACTGCGCGCACTCGAGGAGAGCGGCATCAGCCGCCGCTCCGGCCGCGCCGCCACGGACATGCAATGACCGAACCGACTTCGCCTGAGCCGGCACCGCGCCGGCGCTCGCTGCTGATGCTGCTGCCGCTTGTGGTGTTTCTCGGGCTGGCTGCCCTGTTCTGGTCCCGGCTCGGCAACGGCGATCCGTCGCGAATTCCATCGGCGCTGATCGGCCGTCCGGCGCCCGCGACGCCGCTGCCTCCATTGCCGGAGCTCGCCAAGGACGGCACGGCTGTACCCGGGCTCGATCCGGCCGTGCTCAAGGGCAAGGTCAGCATCGTCAACGTCTGGGCGTCGTGGTGCGTCCCCTGCCATGACGAGGCACCACTGCTGGTCGATCTCGGCCGCGACAAGCGCTTCCAGATCATCGGCATCAACTACAAGGACGCCGCCGACAACGCCCGCCGCTTCCTCGGCCGCTACGGCAACCCCTATGACGTCGTCGGCGTCGACGGCAACGGCCGCGCCGGCATCGAATGGGGCGTCTACGGCGTGCCCGAGACCTTCGTGGTGGGACGCGAGGGCACCATCGTCTACAAGCTGGTCGGCCCGATCACGGCGCAGAACATCGACGCGGTGCTGAAGCCGGAGATCGAGAAGGCGCTGAAGGCGGGCGGTTAGTTGCGGCGAGCGATTAGTCGCTCGTCATTCCCCGCCAGCTGTCCGTTCCACCCCCGCTGTCATCGCCCGGCTTGACCGGGCGATCCAGTACGCCGTGACAGCATCGTGACTCACGACGGCCGCGGCGTACTGGATCATCCGCTTCCGCGGATGATGACAGTGAGGATGAGGCGCGAGCGCAGTGCCTCACGAATTTCAGTTGCGATCGTCGTTCCGGGGCAATGCGAAGCATTGAACCCGGAACCTCGAGATTCCGGGTTCGCTCGCTGACGCGAGCGCCCCGGAATGACGATCGAGAAAGCTACCCTTTGCTCACATCCCCTTCCGCCGCATCGCTGGCGGCCAGCGACGCCGGGTCCTGGTGGTAGCGCTTGATCAGCGGCATCTGGGCGATGGCGAAGATCATGGTCAGCGGCAGCACGCCGAAGGCCTTGAAGCCGACCCAGAAGTCCGTGCTCTGGGTGCGCCAGACGATCTCGTTCAGCACCGCCATCGCGGCAAAAAACAGCGCCCAGCGGAAGGTGAGGATGCGCCAGCCCGCCGATGTCAGGTTGAACACCTGATCGAACATGATCGCGATGAAGGAGCGGTTGAACAGCAGGCCGCCGCCGAGCACCGCCGCGAACAGGCCGTAGATGATGGTCGGCTTGACCTTGATGAAGGTCTCGTCGTGCAGCACCAGCGTCAGCGTGCCGAACACGATCACGACCACGGCGGTGACCAGCGCCATCAGCGGAATGTGCTTCGTCACCACGTAAGACGCGATCAGCGCCGCGATGATCGCGACCATGAAGGCGCCGGTCGCAGCGAACAGGTTGAACTTGGCGTTGACGAAGAAGAACACGATCAGCGGGCCGAGCTCGGTGGCCAGCTTGAACAGCGGATGCGGCTGGGTCTTGTCCATTCCATGTCCTGTTGGCTGTCGTCAGCAGCGACGCAGCTGGTCTCGTCGTCCACGATCACACCGCGCCGGAGCGGCGCGCCGTTAGTCCTCGATGCCGGCGATCGCCCGCGCGAAATCCTTGGCGGCGAACGGCTGCAGATCCTCGACGCCCTCGCCGACGCCGATGAAGTGCACCGGCAGCTTGAACTTCTCCGACAGCGCCACCAGGATGCCGCCGCGCGCCGTGCCGTCGAGCTTGGTCATCACCAGGCCCGTGACGCCAGCCGTACGATGGAACGCCTCGACCTGCGACAGCGCATTTTGTCCCACGGTGGCGTCGAGCACGAGCAGCACCGCATGCGGCGCTGACGCGTCGACCTTGCGAATGACACGCACGACCTTTTCGAGCTCGTTCATCAGCTCGGCCTTGTTCTGCAGCCGGCCGGCGGTGTCGATCAGCAGGATGTCCCGACCCTGCTCCTTCGCGGCGGTGATGGCGGTGAAGGCGAGGCTGGCTGCGTCGGAACCCTGCGCGCCGGCGATCACCGGCGCCCTCGTGCGCTCCCCCCACACCTTGAGCTGCTCGATTGCGGCGGCGCGGAAGGTGTCGCCCGCGGCCAGCATCACCTGCTTGCCTTCGGAGGCGAATGTCTGCGCGAGCTTGCCGATGGTGGTGGTCTTGCCCGAGCCGTTGACGCCGACGACGAGAATGACGAACGGCTTGTGTCCGGCCTCGACGATCAGCGGCTTCGCCACCGGCGCCAGCACCTTCTCGACTTCGGTCGCGACCACGGTCTTGACCTCGTCGGCGCTGATCGCCTTGTCATAGCGGCCCGCGCCAACGGCCTCGGCGATCCTTGCGGCGACCTGAGTGCCGAGGTCAGCGCGCAGCAGCACGTCCTCGATGTCGTCGAGCATCGCGCGGTCGAGCTTGCGCTTGGTGACGAGATCGGCCACGGCGGTGCCGAGCGCGCCGGAGGTGCGCTTCAGGCCGTCCGAGAGCCGCCGCCACCACGACCGCTTGGGTGTTTCGGAGGTGGTATCGTTCATGGCGTGGTGTTAGCCCTTTCCCTTCCCAAACGAAAGCTCACACCCGCGTTACGGTTTCCATGGACATTAACCAACCCACCGACGAGGAGATGCTCGCCCGCGTGCTCCACCGCGACGGGCTGATGCTGGTGATCGACAAGCCGGCCGGCATTCCCGTGCACAAGGGACCGAAGGGCGGACCCAACCTCGAAGCCTCGTTCGATGCCCTGCGCTTCGGCCTGCCGCGCCCGCCGGTGCTGGCGCATCGGCTCGACAAGGAAACCTCAGGCTGCCTGGTGCTCGGCCGCCATCGCAAGGCAACGGCGTCGCTCGGGCTTTTGTTCAAGCATGGCAAGATATCGAAGACGTATTGGGCGATCGTCGAGGGCGGGCCGGAGGCTGACGAAGGCGTAATCGAGCTGCCGCTCGGCAAGCTGAATGCGGAGCGCGGCTGGTGGCAGAAGCCGGACCCGAACGGGCAGCCGGCGGTGACGAGATGGCGGGTTCTGGGGCGGTCGTATTCGCCTGCCAGTGCATCCCCACACTCCCCTCTTTCTTGCGGCACCGACTCCCCTCCCCCCTGCGGGGAGGGGTCGGGGGTGGGGGTCCCCACGGGCAGTGTCGCCCGGAGCCATCCCCCTTCCCACCCCTCCCCCACAAGGGGGGAGGGAGCGCGGCCTGCCGTGGGTGAGATCGAGCCTCCATCAACCGAGAACCCGCGCCTCACCTGGCTCGCCATGGAACCCATCACCGGCCGCACCCACCAGCTCCGCGTGCACTCCGCCGCGTCCGGCTGGCCGATCGTCGGCGACAACATCTACGGCAACGGCCCGCGCTTCGGCGAGCCGCGGCTGCATCTGCATGCGCGGGAAATTTCGATCCCACTGTCGAAGAACAAGCCGCCGGTGCACGTCGTCGCGCCGGCACCGCTGCACATGCACGAGCGGCTGCGGCTGTGCGGGTGGAATGGGGAGTGAGCCCATCTCCCTCCACGCGTCATGGCCGGGCTTGTCCCGGCCATCCACGTCTTACTTCGCGGACACAGCGTGGATGCCCGGGTCAAGCCCGGGCATGACGGAGTTCCGGACTGAAAGTCTCGCACCATCATGTCCAGTGATCATGAGCCGCTGCACGCTGCCCGACTCCGGACCGCTGATAGACACCGGCAGATAATGCTCCGTCCTGCCCTGCGTCGCGCTCTCGATCAGCACCTCACGCTGGCAGCCAATCTCGGCATCCAGCCGCCGCCGCAATGCCGCGTCTCCTGCCGCGCGCAGCCGCCGCGCGCGGTCGCGGATCACAGCACCGTCCACCTGCGGCATCCGCGCCGCCGGCGTGCCTGGGCGCGGCGAGTAGGGAAACACGTGCAAGAATGTCAGCCCGCACTCTTCGACGAGATCGAGCGAGCGGACAAACATCTCCTCGGTCTCGGTCGGAAAGCCCGCGATGAGATCAGCGCCGAGCGCGATGTCCGGCCGCAGCCGCCGCACCTGATCGCAGAACGCGATCGCGTCGGCACGCGCGTGCCGCCGCTTCATCCGCTTCAGGATCAGGTCATCGCCGGCCTGCAGCGACAGATGCAGATGCGGCATCAGCCTGGCATCCTCGGCGAGCGCATCGAGCAGATCCGCATCGGCCTCGATCGAATCGATCGAGGAGATGCGCAACCGTTTCAGCTCCGGCACATGGCGCAGGATCTGCTTCACCAGCCGGCCGAGCTTCGGTGTGCCGGGCAAATCCGCGCCGTAGCTCGTGAGATCAACACCGGTCAGCACGATCTCGGCATGGCCACGTTCGGCAAGTGTGCGGACCTGATCGACCACGGCCCCCATCGGCACCGAGCGTGAATTGCCGCGGCCGTAAGGGATGATGCAGAAGGTGCAGCGGTGGTCGCAGCCGTTCTGCACCTGGACGAACACGCGCGGCAGGCCGTGCTGAAAACCATCGACGAGATGCGGCGCCATCTCGGTGACGGCCATGATGTCGGAGACGGCGACCTTCTCGGACGCATCGACGCCGAAGCGCGGCGCCGTCAGCGCCTGCGCGGTCACGCGCCACGCCTCCGGCTGCAATTTGTCCTCATTCCCGATCACACGATCGACCTCGGGCATATCGGCGAACATCGCGCTTTGCGTCTGCGCCGCGCAGCCGGTCACGACGATCCGCGCCGTGGGCCGCTCGCGTTTGAGCTTGCGGATGGATTGCCGCGCCTGCGCCACGGCCTCGTTGGTGACCGCACAGCTGTTGATGACGATCGTGTCGTCAGCTCCCGCCGCCTCGGCGTGGCGCGCGATCAGCTCGGATTCGAACGCGTTGAGCCGGCAGCCGAAGGTGACGACATCGACGCTCATGCGACGCTGGCGAACAGCTCTGGCGCGAACCGGCCCTCGAACTCGAACGTCGCCGTGCCCGTCATCAGCACGTGATCGTCGCGCTCGCGCCATTCGATCGTCAGTTCGCCGCCGGGCAGCGTCATATGGACGAGACGGTTGGCGCGCTTCAGCCGGGCCGCGGCCACCGCCGTCGCACACGCGGCCGAGCCGCAGGCCCTGGTCAGTCCCGCGCCGCGCTCCCAGGTGCGCATCGTGATGTGGTCGCGATCGACGATCTGGGCCAGCGTGATGTTGGCGCGCTCCGGGAAAATCGGGTGGTTTTCGAGCAGCGGCCCGAAGCGCTCGAGGTCATAGGAGTTGACGTCGTTGTCGACCCAGAACACCGCGTGCGGATTGCCCATGCTGACGACCGACGGCGAATGCAGGATCGGCGCGTCGATCGGCCCGATCTGCAGCTCGATGTAGCGGGTGTCGCGGAACTCCTCAGCCAGCGGGATCTCCTGCCAGCCGAACTTCGGCACGCCCATGTCAACCGTGTAGAGATCGGGCGACGGCCCCTGCCAGCAGTTCAGCAGGCCGGCACGCGTCTCGAACGTCGCGCTGGTCTGGCCGGTCTTGCCAAACACTTGGCTCACCACGCAGCGCATGCCGTTGCCGCAGGCGCCGGACTCCGAGCCGTCATTGTTGTAGATGCGGATGAACGCCTCGGTGCCATCGAGCCGCGGCCGTTGCAGCACCATCAACTGGTCGTAAGGCACGCGCGATGCAACCGCACGAGCCTCGTCCGGCGTCACGACATGCTTCACGTCGCGCAGGTCCAGCACGACAATCTCGTTGCCGATGCCGTTCATCTTGACGAAGCTGTGGTTGGCCAGCGCGCTCATGAAAATATCCAAATTGTGTCCGTCTTATATGGCGATAGGCGCGGCCTTGACCAGTCCGCAGGGGGACATGACGCATCTGTCATGGGACGCCGCGCCGCCGGGCATGATAGGTACCGGTCCATTCGCCGGCACGAACCGGGCCACGCAGCACGGCCACTGGAGAATAGTCGAATGAATCTCAGCACTTTCCGCCTCGTTCTGGCCGTGGGTTCGGTCGCGCTGGCGCTGGGCGGTCCGACCGCCCGGGCGCAGG
>NZ_CAFI01000488.1 GCF_000239775.1 Bradyrhizobium sp. ORS 375 | reverse complement strand
TGACTTCGCCGCTATGTCTCTAGTCCAATTCCGCGGAAGAGGCCGACTACGGCGAGCTCGCCGTCTCCGGCGTCCGCCGCTTGATCCGCTTGATCGTCCCGGAAAACGAGAACAGCGGCTTCGGGCCGGAGTGCAGCATGCCGCGCAGGAAGATCAGCGAGGCGCCGGCGCGGGTGACCTCTCCGGTGGCCTCGATGAGCTCGCCCTCGCGGGCCGCATCGAGGAACTCGCTCGAGAACGACACAGTGACCCCCGGGCCCTGCATGATCGGCGCGGCAAACGCGAACAGGCAGTAGTCGGCGAAGGTCATCAGGCAGCCGCCATGGACGTTGCCGCCGCCGTTGAGGTGCTTCTTCTCGACCCGGAAGGCGCAGCGGATCGAGCCGTCCTCCTCCATCCGGTGCCAGAACGGGCCGGTGTGGGATTCGTAGCTGTCGCGCATCCAGGTGCGCCAGCCGGCGAATTCGCCATCGGTGGCGATGTGGATACCGGGGCGGTTCTCGAAGGCGGAACGGGACAGATCGTGCACGTGAAGGGGCCTTTAACTGTTGATTGACGGTCTTAAATCCGATCAATCGCCATTCTGCAAATATCCCGCGGGGCGGTCCTGGCCAAAGCTCTGGACAGGGCGGATGAGGGCCGTAAAAGGCCTTTTCGCATCAGGCCCGGCTTTCTATGAAGCAGGGCTTAAGGGACCAGCGGCCCACGGGGCAAAGGCATTTCTCTATGCGCAATGAACCGCAGATCACCCCCGAGCTCGTCGCCGCCCACGGCCTGAAGCCCGACGAATATGAGCGCATCCTGAAGCTGATCGGCCGGGTGCCGACCTTCACCGAGCTCGGCATCTTCTCGGCGATGTGGAACGAGCACTGCTCGTACAAGTCGTCGCGCATCCATCTGAAGGGCCTGCCGACCAAGGCGCCCTGGGTGATCCAGGGGCCCGGTGAGAATGCCGGCGTGATCGACATCGGCGATGGCCAGGCCGTCGTGTTCAAGATGGAGAGCCACAACCACCCGAGCTATATCGAGCCGTACCAGGGTGCCACCACCGGCGTGGGCGGCATCCTTCGCGACGTGTTCACCATGGGCGCCCGCCCGATCGCCTGCCTGAACGCGCTGTCGTTCGGCGCCCCGGAGCATCCCAAGACCAGGCATCTCGTGTCCGGCGTGGTCGCCGGGATCGGCGGCTACGGCAACTCGTTTGGCGTGCCGACGGTGGGCGGCCAGACCCGTTTCCACACTCGCTATGACGGCAACATCCTGGTCAACGCCATGGCGGTGGGCCTCGCCGACGCCGACAAGATCTTCTATGCGGCCGCTTCCGGCGTGAACATGCCGATCGTCTATCTGGGCTCAAAAACGGGCCGTGACGGCATCCACGGCGCCTCGATGGCCTCGGCCGAGTTCGACGACAGCTCCGAGGAGAAACGTCCGACCGTGCAGGTCGGCGATCCCTTCGCCGAAAAGCTGCTGCTCGAAGCGTGCCTCGAGATCATGGCCGCCGATTGCGTGATCGCGATCCAGGACATGGGCGCGGCGGGCCTGACCTGCTCGGCGGTCGAGATGGGCGCCAAGGGCGATCTCGGCGTCGACCTCGATCTGGACTCCGTGCCGACCCGCGAGACCGGCATGAGCGCCTACGAGATGATGCTCTCCGAGAGCCAGGAGCGCATGCTCATGGTCCTCAAGCCGGAGAAGGAAAAGGAAGCCGAGGCGATCTTCCGCAAATGGGGGCTCGACTTCGCCGTGGTCGGCTACACCACGCCGAGCAAGCGCTTCGTGGTCAAGCATGGCGGCGACGTCATGGCCGACCTGCCAATCAAGGAGCTCGGCGACGAGGCGCCGCTCTACGACCGTCCGTATGTGCCGTCGCCCAGCCTGCCGGTGATCCATGCCCGCGAGGTCAAGCCGCCGATGGACATCATCCCGGCCCTGGAGAAGCTGATCGCGACGCCCGACCTCTGCTCGAAGCGCTGGATCTGGGAGCAGTACGACCACGTCATTCTCGGCAACACCGTGCAGCGCCCCGGCGGCGATGCCGCCGTCGTGCGCGTGCAAGACGGCCCGAAGGGCCTTGCGCTCACGGTCGACGTGACCCCGCGCTATTGCGAGGCCGATCCGTTCGAGGGCGGCAAGCAGGCGGTGGCCGAGGCCTGGCGCAACATCACCGCGGTCGGCGGCCGGCCGCTCGCCATCACCGACAACCTCAACTTCGGCAACCCGGAGCGGCCCGAGATCATGGGCCAGTTCGTCGGCTGCCTGAAGGGCATTTCGGAGGCCTGCCGCGCGCTCGACTTCCCGGTCGTGTCCGGCAACGTCTCGCTCTACAACGAGACCAACGGCCGGGCGATCCTGCCGACACCCTCGATCGGTGGCGTCGGCCTGCTCGACGACTTCACCAAGTCCGCCAGCATTGCCTTCAAAGCCGAGGGCGAGGCGATCCTGCTGATCGGCGAGACCCATGGCTGGCTCGGCCAGTCGGTCTATCTGCGCGACGTCTGCGGCCGCGAGGAGGGCGCTCCGCCGCCGGTCGACCTCGCTGCCGAGAAGCGAATCGGCGATGTCGTCCGCGGCATGATCCATGCCGGCACCGCGACCGCGGCCCATGACCTGTCCGACGGTGGTCTGCTGGTCGCGCTCGCCGAGATGGCCATGGCCTCCGGCATCGGCGCACGGCTTTTGGCTTCGCCTGCCTCCATCGTCCCGCATGCCTATTGGTTCGGTGAGGACCAGGCGCGCTATCTGGTGACGGTGCCGGAGACCGAGGCTGGCCGCGTCCTCGCCAAGATGCGCGGCGCCAACGTGCCCTGCACGCGGATCGGCACGACGGGAGGTACCGCGCTGGCGATCGCCGGCGAGGCTTCGGTCGAGGTCGCGACGCTCAAGACCCGGTTCGAAAGCTGGCTGCCGAGATACATGGGCGGTACCGCCGCCTAATTTGCGGCTGTCGTCCCGGACAAGCCGCGACGGCGCGCCGCGCCGACGTGGCGCCGATCCGGGACCCATACTCCGTGACCGGGGTTGTCGGGCGTGCTGGTCGTTGACCGGCGCCAACAACAAAGTCCTATGATTATGGGTCCCTGCGTTCGCAGGGGCGACAGCGGAGTTTGTTGTCCGAGCAGTGGCTACCCTCGGCGTCACTGCGAGCAAAGCGACGCAATCCAGAGTCCTTGCTGGGCCCTGGCTGCTTCGTCGCGGAGCCTGTCATCGGGCCGCGCTTTGCGCGGACCCGTTGGCTCCTCGCAATGACGATCGAAGCAGACCCGCACTTACAGCACGTTCTTCGCCCCCGGAATCTGCCTCAGCACCCAGGTCGCGCCCCAGCTCAACAACACGCTGCCGACGAAGGCGATCGTCGCCTTCGCAATGGCCGGCAGGTTGAGGTCGAACAGCCCGTACTGGACCCACAGCACGATCGGATAGTGCACCAGGAACATGCCGTAGGCGTCGGCCTGCAGGCGGTCGAGCACGGAGAATTCCGAACGGCGGTTGTTGAGGAAATAGGACAGGATCGCGAACATCATGGCGGCGCTGAAGATCACGAACAGGAATCCGTAGGCGGCCTCGTACCAGTGCGGAAGCACGGGCGGATTGCCGAGCACCTCGCGTTTGATGGTGATCAGCACCCACAGCAGCGCATAAGGTACCAGCGTCACGACAATCCAAGCGCCGAGGCCGCGCTGCGACATCTGTCCGTCCGCCGCCAGCAGGCCGCGCTCGAAATTGGCCGAGCCGATGCCGGCGCCCACGTAGAAATAGGCGGCATAGAGCAGCACGCGGCTGGCCTGCACCGAGAACGGACCCGCCTCGAACCACAGAGTTGGCCCAAAATACAGCCGCGAAGGAATGTAGAGCAGGCCCGTGATCAGCAGAAAGGCGAAGAAGAAATCGCGCGGCTGCGCGAAGCCCCGCTGTGACAGCCGGTTGATCGGTTCGAGCAGGCGGGACGAGACGCGGTAGAGCAGGGCCGCCGAGGTATCGAACGCAAGCAGCACCCAGATGAACCAGACCGGGCCGCTCGGCCACGGACCGACCGTGACGGTCTTCCACCAGAAGGCGGAGAAGCTGGTCTCGGGATTGGCGCGCAGCTCGATCGCGTAATAGGCGAACGGTATCAGTGTCAGCGCAGCGACGACAAAGGGCAGGCCGAGGCGCAGCAGCCGGTCGCGCAGGAACTGCAGCGTCGACTTGTGCGCAAGTCCGGACCACACGAACAGGCCCGACAGGAAGAAGAACATGGCCATGAAGAAGCTGTCGGTGGCCAGCACGATGCCGTCGAAGCCGAGGAAAGAGGTCGGATCGGTGTGCCCGAAATAGGTGTAGGGGATGACGGCATGATGGAGCAGCACCACCAGCGTCAGGAAGGTGCGCGCGTGATCGAGCGCTGCATTGCGCGCCCGCGCCTTAGGCCGGGCCTCAAGCTCCACCTTCGCGGCCGCCGCCGATTGTGTGACCGATATGACCATATAACCCCCAGCGCCGCTGCTGCCATGCCCGAACAGGTCACGGAACGTCTCACCACCTCGCCTGTGATGCGCTGGTGAAAAACGCCCGTCCAACGCTGCGCGAGCCAGCATCAACGGCTCGTGTGATTGGGCCCCGTCATCGGCCTCGCCCGCAACGAGCGAATGTCGGTGCCTCGATGAAACTTGCTGTCGTTGAATGCTGAAGATCAGCAAGCGCGCCGGCCTGCAAGCCGATTTTTCGCGCAAAACCGATTTTTGCATCCGATGTTGTTACGAATAGCTGACTGGCGAAGTTACGAGCCGGGCCGTCGGGAGTTGCGAAATTCTTCTTTTCGAAGGCTGGGATCCCTGCAGGAACCGGTTCCGGGCGAGGTCGTTAGTGAGGCGACGCGCCGGCGCGGCGCTGGACTGGAGGAATTGACCGTGACTCTTCTCAAATGGGCGCTGCTGTTCTTCGTGATCTCGGTCGTCGCCGGCATCCTCGGCTTCACCGGTATCTCGGCTGCTTCCGCGGACATTGCGCGAATCCTGTTCTACATCTTCCTGGTGATCTTCCTCGTGCTGCTGATCCTCGGGCTCACGATCTTCAGGGTGTAGCGAGCGAGCCGCTCATCACGAGCGAGGCAATCGCCGCGCCGGCGTTGGTTGGACCAACGCGCGGCGGGCGATCAGCTTACGGTCAATCCGTCACTTCCTCGATTCAGACCTTGTCCGGATAGAACGCCAGATGACCTGAAATCTCGGCCATCGCGGGGAAGGGCGTCTCATAGCTCCAGATTGCATTGTCCAGCGTCTTGCCGGGAGTGACGATGCTGAAATAGCTGGCGTCGCCCTTGTAGGGACAATGGGTGACGCGATCGGTCTTCTGAAGCGCAGTCATGTTGGCATCGGCCCGCGGCACGTAGTGGACCGCTGGATAGGTCGCTTCCTTCAAGGTCAGCGCCCGGTTGGTATCGGCGATGACCACGCCTTCGGCGACGACGCGCACGCGCCGCGGATTCGGGGTGATGGTGATCGGGTGATCCGGCCCTGGAAGCTTCATGTCGTCTCCCTCGTGATCGGGCACGGGTGCGTCACCCGGTCCGGCATCTTTCGTCTGTCGAGGCTATATAGTGGTTCCGGGCGTGACCTCGAAACCGGTTGGCGTTAGATTCAACCATCACGGTCGCGCGAGAACGCCTTGATTCGTGCCGTTCGGCGGGCCACACAGGCGGGCTGGAGCCACGGCGCTCTCGACCGTTCGCCGCTGACAAAGGAGATGTACCGGGATGCCTATGGACGCCCACGTGATCGAGCAGATGATCAAGGCCGCCATTCCCGACGCCCAGGTGACGATTCGCGATCTCGCCGGCGACGGCGATCATTACGCCGCGACAGTCATCTCCGAGGCTTTCCGCGGCAAGTCCCGCGTGCAGCAGCATCAGCTCGTCTATCAGTCGCTGCGCGGCCAGATGGGAGACGTCCTGCACGCGCTCGCCCTTCAGACCGGGGTGCCGGACCCGCGCTGATCCGGGGCAGCAGCAGCGCGCCATTCGAGCGGCAACGACATCTTGCTCAAGCCCCGTCGCTGACGAGTTTACTGCTGATCGTCGTCGCGTGGTGGAAGGTGCCGCCGCCGCGTCGAGCCTCGCGGCTCATTCCTCGGCGACGAGCGCCTGAACCGAGAACATCTTCTCCGCATCCGTCCAGACGGTCCGGACTTTCCAGCCAGAGCCGCGGGCCAGCGCGCCGAACCGTTCGATGCTGTATTTGTAGCTGTTCTCGGTGTGGATGCTTTCGCCCGCGCGGAACGCGATCGTCGTCCCCAGCAGGCGGATGGTCTGCGGCTTCCGCGCCACCAGATGCATCTCGATGCGATGCTGCTCGCGATTGTAGATCGCGCGGTGCACGAAGGCGGACAGGTCGAAATTGCCGCCGAGCTCGCGGTTGATCCGCAGCAGCAGGTTGAGGTTGAAGCGTGCGGTGACGCCGGCCGCGTCGTTGTAGGCCGCATGCAGGACGCGCTCGTCCTTCTCGAGGTCGACGCCGACGATCATCAGCGCGCCGGCGCCGAGGATGTCCCGGGCCGAGCGCAGGAAGCGGCAGGCCTCGTGCGGCTCGAAATTGCCGATGGTCGATCCCGGAAAGAAGCCGACCTTCGGCTTGCCTTCGATGGCCTCCGGCAGCTTGAACGCAGTGGTGAAGTCGGCGACGACGGGATGGACCGCCAGAGCGGGGAAGTCGCGCCGGAGACTGTTGGCCTGCGCGGTCAGGAAGTCGCCGGAAATGTCGACGGGCACGTAAGCCGCAAACCGGCAGCTTTCCAGCAGCAGCCGCACCTTGGTCGTCGAACCGGCGCCGAACTCGATCAGCGCCGCATCTTCTGGAATGATCCCGGCGATCTCGGCGCCGCGATCGCGAAGAATGCCAAGCTCTGTGCGTGTCGGATAGTACTCCGAAAGGCGCGTGATCTGTTCGAACAGGTCCGATCCGGCTGCGTCATAGAAGTATTTCGGCGACAGCTGCTTGGGTTGATGCGTGAGGCCGGCGACCGCATCCTGCGCGAAGGCCGACGTCTTGTCGTCGGGAAGATGGGCATCGACCAGAGCGTTGACGTGCACGTTCATGATACTCTCCTGGACGCGCACAGGCGCGACGATCAGCAACAAATGTTCGCGGTTCTCTCAGGCGTAGTCGGCCAGTCGCAGCCCCGTGAACTGCCAGCGGTGGTGCGGATAGAAGAAATTGCGGTAGGTGACGCGGCTATGGTCGGCGGGCGTCGCCAATGACGAGCCGCGCAGCACAAGCTGGTTGACCATGAATTTGCCGTTGTATTCGCCGAGCGCGCCCTCGATCGCGCGATAGCCGGGATAGGGACTGTAGGCGCTGCGGGTCCACTGCCAGACGATGCCGAAAGCATCGCGGATCTGGTTGGCGCGCGCGGCCACCTCCCATTCCATCTCGGTCGGCAAGTGCTTGCCACGCCACCGCGCGAAGGCGTCGGCCTCGTAATAGCTGACGTGGCAGACCGGTGCATCCGGATCGACCGGCTGCAGGCCGCCGAGCGTCATGACGCGCCATTCGCCCTCGACCTTGTACCAGTGCCCGGGCGCCTGCCAGCCTTCGCGGCTGGCAGCGGCAAAGCCGTCCATCAGCCAGAGCGTGGCCGTGCGGTAGCCGCCGTCCTCAATGAAGGCCAGCCATTCGGCATTGGTGACGAGATGGCGGGCCAGCTTTACTGGCCCGACGAGCGCGCGATGCGCCGGTTGCTCATTGTCGAAATGGTAGCCCTCGCCGGCGTGACCGACGGTGTGGATACCCTCGGGAAGGCTGATCCAGTCGTCGCCGCTTCCGGCCGGAGCGGGAAAGCGCCAGATGGGATCATAGGCCGGCGCCGTCGGATTCTGGGCGAAGGCGTGCAGGATGTCAGTGAGCATCAACTCCTGATGCTGCTGCTCATGGTTGAGCCCGACCTCCACGAGCGGCGCCACCGTCTCCAACGTCGTCGCATCGGCGTGACGCAGAAAGTCGACGGTCGCCGTGTCGACGTGCCGGCGATAGGCTGTGACATCGGCTACCCCCGGGCGGGTGATCAGGCCGCGCTCGCCCCGCGTGTGGCGCGGACCAGCGCTGACGTAATAGGAATTGAACAGGTAGGCATAGTCCGGGTGAAAAGGAGTGTATTCGGGACAGTGCGCGCCCAGCACGAACTGCTCGAAGAACCAGGTCGTATGGGCCCGATGCCATTTCGTCGGACTGGCATCCGGCATCGACTGGATGACCTGATCCTCCGGGCTGAGCGGCGCCGCCCGTCGCTCGGTCTCGCCGCGGATCGCCAGAAACGCCTCGATCAGGCTCTCGGCGAGGCGGGCGGGGCTCTGGGTCTGCTGCGCGGCGGTGGCGGGAAACGAGGCTGTGGCGGAGGCTGAACTGGTCACGCGGGTCTCCGTTTGGGTGGAGAGAACGATTTTCGACGGAACAAGTTCCTTCGGACAGTTCGTCCTAGATAGGGGCTTGGTTACGGGATGAAACCCTCGCTCCGGCTATAATATTGCTGCCGTCAGGCTATGGTCCCGGTGCGGGCCGGCCGGGAGGCTGATCCTCGGCATTTTACTTTGGCTGAACAACGGTTTGCGCTACATATAGGGAGTGACCCGCCGGCCACGGACGAATCCGTCCGGGTGCGATCGGAGCGGCACCGAGCCCCAGGCGTTCCTTGAGGCGCCCTAGAGGAAGCGAAGATGAGCATTGAGCAATTCATTGACAACGAAGTGAAGTCGAACGACGTCGTCCTGTTCATGAAGGGGACGCCGCAGTTTCCGCAGTGCGGATTTTCCGGCCAGGTCGTGCAGATCCTCGACCACGTCGGCGTCGGCTATAAGGGCCTCAACGTGCTGGAATCGGCCGAGCTGCGCAACGGCATCAAGACGTTCTCCAACTGGCCGACCATCCCGCAGCTGTATGTGAAGGGCGAGTTCATCGGCGGCTGTGACATCGTGCGCGAGATGTTCCAGAGCGGCGAGCTGCAGCAGCTGTTCACCGACAAGGGCATCCCGGTCGGCACGGCGGCGTCCGCCTGAGCTGGCCGGTCCGCAAAATCGGCGCGACCCGGTTCGAGGTCGTCGTTTCCGACATCACCAAGCTCGGCGTTGACGCCATCGTCAACGCCGCCAATTCGTCGTTGCTCGGTGGTGGTGGCGTCGACGGTGCGATTCATCATGCGGCCGGGCCCGATCTCGTCATGGAGTGTCGCATGCTCCATGGTTGCAAGACCGGCCAGGCCAAGATCACCAAGGGCTATCGTCTGCCCGCGCGCCACGTAATCCACACGGTCGGCCCGGTTTGGCAGGGCGGCGAGCGCGGCGAGCCGGAGCTGCTCGCCTCGTGCTATCGCCGTTCGATCGAGCTGTGTCACAAGCATCTGCTGGAGTCCGTTGCGTTTCCGGCGATCTCGACCGGCATTTTCCGTTTTCCTGCCGACCATGCAGCGACGATCGCGGTCACCACGTCGATCGATGCGATCCGGGAGGAGACGTCGCTGTCTCAGATCGTGTTCTGCTGCTTCTCCGAACAGAGCGCCGCGCTGCACGATCAGGCGCTGAGTGAGGCGATCGCCGGCCGCGCTCGCGCTGGTCCGCCAAGGTGACAGCGATCTCTCTGCAGCGGAGCGGCTAGCGTGGATCGGCCGGTCTCGCGACGGACGTTGCTCGGCGCCCTGCTCGCGGCGCCGATGTTGGCTGCTGCGGCTCGTGCAGACGTCACGTCGCGTCGCCATCTCGATCGGCTGCGCCTCGATCAGGTCTCCGCCTACTTCCGCGACGAGGTTGCCGGCGGCAACATCCCCGGCGCGGTCGTGCTGGTCCAGCAGCACGGCAGTCCGGTCCTGCTGCAGAGCTTCGGCTTTCGCGACCCCGCGAGCCGCACGGAGATGACGGCGGACGCGATCTTCCGCATCTACTCGATGTCGAAGCCGATCACCTCGGTGGCAGCGATGATGCTGGTCGACGACGGCAGGCTGCGGCTCGATGATCCCTTGTCGAAATTCATCCCGGCCTTCGCTGATGTGAAGGTCGATGGCGCGCCGCTCGAGCGTCCGATCACAATTCTCGATCTGCTGCGCCACACCTCCGGCATCACCTACGGCTTCTACGGCGAGACGGTCGTGCGGAGGGTCTATGCGCATGCGCAGCTGTTCGATGGCGATATCGACAATGCCACTTTCGTCGAGCGCCTTGCCAAGCTGCCGCTGGCCGAACAGCCCGGCACGCTCTGGGACTACGGCCACTCCACCGACGTGCTCGGCCGCGTGATCGAGGTCGCATCCGGCCGCGTGTTGTATCAGTTCGAGCAGGAGCGGCTGCTCGGTCCGCTCGGCATGCGCGACACCGCCTTCTTCCTGGCCGACCCTATTCAGCGCGGCCGCATCGCCGAGCCGTCGCCGCGCGACTGGTTCGATCGACCGATCGCCGGCCTCGACGACCCCATCCGGCCGCGGCGCTGGCAGTCGGGCGGGGCGGGGATGATCAGCAGCATCTCCGACTACGCGCGGTTTGCGCAGATGTTGCTGAATGGCGGCGAGCTCGACGGCCGCCGGTATCTCATGCCCGAGACCGTCGCGCTGATGACACGGGATCATGTCGTGGGGGCGGGGATACGGCGTGATGACCTCTATTTTCCGGGTGCGGAGCACGGCTTCGGTCTGGGCTTCTCGGTGCGTCTTGCGGAGAAGCCTCCGCTGCCAGCAGGAGAATATGGCTGGGATGGCGTCGGCGGGACGTTCTTCTTCATCGATCCCGCCGACGACCTGTTCGTTATCGTCATGATGCAGGCGCCTGCACAGCGTGGCCGCATCGCGAGCGATGTGCGGCGATTGGTGTATGAGGCGCTTGCGTAGAAGCCCGGATGAGCGCAGCGATCCGGGGTCTCACGAGCTTTATCGGTAAACCCGCATGTCGCTGCGCTCGTGCGGGCTACGTCTTCATGCGCCGCGGACGATCTCCCTGACGTGGCCTACCATCTCCTCGATCATGGCGGCTGAGACGTCCAAATGCGTGCAGGCGCGGATGCGGCCGTCCATCATCGCGAGCAGGACGCCGCGCTTGCGCAGTTCGCTCACCATCTTGTCGCCGGGCACGCCGGCGCCGTCGGGCTTGAAGAACACGAGATTGGTCTCGGGCTCCTGCACCTCGATCCCCTGGATCTGCGACAGGCCGCGCGCCAGCGCCCGCGCATTGGCGTGATCCTCGGCGAGCCGGTCGACGTGATGATCGAGCGCGTAGATGCAGGCGGCCGCGACAACGCCGGCCTGGCGCATCGCGCCGCCGAGCCGCTGCTTCCAGCGCCAGACCTCGTCGACGAAGGCCGCGCTGCCGGCGAGCACGCCGCCGATCGGCGCGCCCAGGCCCTTGGAGAAATCGATCCAGGCCGAATCCCAGCCCGCGGTCATGTCGGCGGCCGAGATGCCGGTGGCGACAGTGGCATTTAGCAGCCGCGCGCCATCCATGTGCGTCGCCATGCCGTTCACCTTCGCGATCTGCACGATCTCGTCGAGCGCGGCCTTCTTCCAGATCGTGCCGCCGCCGATATTGGCGGTCTGCTCGACGCTGACGACGGTCTGCGGTGGCTGGTAGCGCGAGCGCGGATGCAGCGCGGCGCGGAACGTCTCCGGCGTGAACTGGCCGTCGGGCCCCTTGAGCTGCGTCACCTGAAAACCGCCGATTGCGGCATGCGCGCCGCCCTCGCGCGAGATGATGTGCGCGGTCTCGTGCGCCAGGATCTCGTCGCCGGGGCGGCAATGCACCAAGGTCGCCGCGACGTTGCACATCGTCCCCGACGGCATCAGCACCGCCGCTTCCTTGCCGAGCAGCGCGGCGACGCGCGCAGTCAATTCGTGCACGGTCGGGTCGTCGCCGATCTGCTCGTCGCCGACCTCGGCCCGCGCCATCGCCTCGCGCATCGCGGGAGTCGGGCGCGTCTGCGTATCCGACAACAAATTGACGCGCACGGGCGGCGCCTTGGGATCGCGCGGGGGCGGGGTGTAATACATCGGCAGTCCTCGTTCGGCTTTCACGCGAGGACCTTACCCAACTCCGACCGCTCCCGCAAAACGCGCCTCCCGCTCGATCACGCCGCGAGCCAGATATCCGGCCGCATTGGCCGCGAAACATCGATCGGCCGGGTCACCAGCAGCGGCGCCTCCGCGCAATCGAACACCCAGGATTCCAGCGGGCTGCGCCGCGAGGGCGACAGAACGAGCGACGCGCCCGGGCGCTGCCGCTTGATGTTCCAGCCCATGTTCACCGCGGCCCAGCCGACCAGCATGGTTTGCCAATCGTCGGCGGGTTCGGGAGAATTGTCGAAACAGTGGAGAAGCTCGAGCGCGAACGGATCGTAGCCGAGCTGCGCGTCGGCAAAGGTGAGCCCGGTGCCGAGATGGCGGATCACATGGGCTGTCGCGTCGGACTGGACGTGCCAGCAGGAGCGTTCGAGAAGGTCGAAGACGGTCGACGGATAGAGACCGTCGTTGAAGCGATAGCGGATGCCCGAGGGGCGGGCGCGTAGCGGAGAAGCGTGCAGGGGCGGCGGCCGCAACGGCGGCAAAGGTGGAGCGCCGACCGCATCGGCCGGCAACGCACCGAAGATGATATTGCGCCTGTTGAACTCCATGGCGAACGCCCCGCTACTTTACAACTGCGGGCAGTGAATCACGGGTCGGATTCGCTGTCAGCCCCAGGTGAGGCGATTCGGTGGCAAGTGTGGCATTCGGGAATCGGTTCGCCTGATCCGAAAACCCAAAGCAGACGTCCAAAAACAAAGGCCCCGGCGCGTGCCAGGGCCTTCGGATAATCAGATGTGAACGGAGCGGCGCTCCGTCAAGATCAGCGCGAGTAGAACTCGACGATCAGATGCGGCTCCATCTGCACCGCGAACGGCACGTCCGACAGCGCCGGGATGCGGATGAACTTCGCGGTCATCTTGGAGTGATCGACCTCGATGTAGTCGGGCACGTCGCGCTCGGCAAGCTGGCTGGCTTCCAGCACCACGGCGAGCTGCTTCGAGGCTTCCTTGACCTCGATCACGTCGCCCGGCTTGACCTGGTAGCTCGCGATGTTGACCTTGCGGCCGTTCACCTTGATGTGGCCGTGGTTGATGAACTGGCGCGCGGCGAACATGGTCGAGACGAACTTGGCGCGGAACACCACGGTGTCGAGACGGCGCTCGAGAATGCCGATCAGGTTCTCGCCGGTGTCGCCCTTGAGACGGCCGGCCTCGACATAGATGCCGTGGAACTGGCGCTCGGAGATGTTGGCGTAGTAGCCCTTCAGCTTCTGCTTGGCGCGCAGCTGCACGCCGAAGTCCGAGAGCTTGCCCTTGCGGCGCTGGCCGTGCTGGCCGGGGCCGTATTCGCGGCGGTTGACGGGGCTCTTCGGGCGGCCCCAGATGTTCTGGCCCATGCGGCGATCGATCTTGTACTTCGCCTCACTGCGCTTAGTCATCGCGTCCTCTTTAAGTCTTTCGTTCGGGTTTGAGGAAACGCGCCCTCCTGTGTGTCCCGGGAACCGGGTCCACCGACAGGCCCATCCCCAAAGCGTAAGGGAACGAGGCCACGGGTCGCGAAACGCAACGCGGGCCGAAAGCGGCCCGCGAGCAGGGCGGTTCTTAAGGGAGAAACCGCTGACTTGTCAAACCTCAACCGCCAATTTGGCCGGGAAATCACCCCTGGGGTCCCCCGATGGCGGTGATTTTCGGCCGTTTCGGCTCGCACGCCCGGTCGACCTCCGCCAATCCCGGTCCCACAGCCGGGGTGGCCCTCAGTTCGGCCGCGATCTCCCCGTTCAGCACCTGCTCGAGCCGGATCGCTGTCCGGGCGATCATGGCGCCATCGGTCACCCGGTGATCCCAGCGGATCAGGAGGCGCACGGTCTGGTCGGGCCGGACGACGTCGTAATTGATGATGAACGGCCCCGGGCTGAGCGCGAGCAATTGGCCGCCGCCGCAGGCGGCGACGCTGGTGACCGAAAAATTGCCGAACCAGTTCGCCCGCTGCCGGCCGAAGCTGAGGCCGACCCACCAGGCGAACCGCCGCAGCGGGAGCGGTAACCGGGTGGCCCGCATGATCTTGCGGAACATCGGGACGTCCCCGACCGGAGCCTCCTTGCCCTGCCGGATCACGGCGTCGATCTCCGCCAGGGTCATGCTCTCCGGCCCGGACACGCGCTGCGGCAGCACGCAATCCTCGCCGTTCTCGACCCGGGCGATGGTCACGGTCGCGACGCTGCGCGGCAGCTCGTAGAAGCAGGGCCACGGCCATGTGACGTAGAGCGAGCGCAGCACCGGCTCGTCGCGGGCGACCAGCGCGAACGCCTTCACGAACAGCGCCGCGAAGCCGGGCGGGCGATCGGCCGCGGCACGAGCCTCGAGCAGCGGACCGAGCTGGAGCGTCCGCTCCAGCGACACGAACGGCACGTCGCGCGAGGCGTGCATCAGATCGATGATCAGACGGCGGTGCAGCGAGATCGGCCTGGTCTGTCCGCGCATCTGAAATCGGTACTCCCATGCAGTGGTGTCGATGGCCGTCTGATGCAGCCGTTGTCAGGCAGACCCGGACCGCTCCGCCGGCGGCCCTGTTACCCCGGGCCGCCGCGCGGTGAAAGCCTCGTCTTGCCGTCAGGGCGCCGGCGACGCCAGCGGCTTGGTCTTGTCGACCACGTAGACGCCGAGCACCTTCAGCCCCTTGTCGCCGTGAACCTTGGCGTCGTGAACGACCCCGGCCGGGATCTGGAACGAATCCCCAGGTTTCAGGTGCCGGTCGGGCTGGCCCTCGACGATGAGCTCGGCCTCGCCTTCCAGGATGTAGGCGGTCTCCACACCGGGGTGGGTATGCCGGCCCGCAGCGCCGCCGGCCGGGACCTCGGCGAGTGCTTGCACGATGGTATGGCCGTCCGGAAAATCGATCTTGTTCAGCAGGGTCCGCTTGATCGCCGGCTGCTGCGCCAGCGCGGCGCCGAGTCCCAGCACGGCCAGCGACAGGCCGAAAATCGTCTTCTTCATCATGAGCTTCTCCCCCAATGTTGTTTTTCGTCCGGAACCTCAAGTCCGGGCATGCGCGCGGACTCAGCGCTTGATCCCTTCGAAACTTGCGGCAATCCCGCGCTGGAACAAGGACCAGTCGAAGCCGAGCGCCAGCGCGACGTAGCCGCGTTCGATCATCGCATTGGCCTGTTCGGCCGAGCGGGCCGCGCCGCCGATCGGCACGCCTGATCCGAGGATGCCGGCCTCGGCGCGGGCGATGAGCGATTTGACTTCGGGATCATCGAGTTGTCCGCGCTTGTTGATCGAGGTGGCGAGATCGCCCGGGCCGATCACGGCGATGTCGATGCCGGGCGTGGCCATGATCTCGTCGATGCGCTCCACCGCCTCGACATGCTCGATGGTCACCATGCAGATCATGTCGTCGTCGGCGGTCGCCATGTACTCGGCCATCGAGACGTTCCAGTGGAACGGCGCGTGGAACGGGCCCCACAGCCGGTCGCCAATAGGCGGATAACGCACGCTGCGCGCCGCCTTCTCCGCGTCCGCGCGGCTCGAGATCATCGGGAAGTTGATGCCGAGCGCGCCCAAGTCCATCGGCGCCTTCGCCAGATGCGGCTCGTTGGCGGCGATGCGCACCAGCGGCACGCAGGGCGTGCCTGCGGTGGCCGTGATCATCGCATGCGCAGTGGAGAGGTCGATGGGCCCGTGCTCGAGGTCGACGATGATCCAGTCGAGCTGCTGCGCCATGATGCGCACGGTCTGGATGCTCGGGATGGTGGCGATGGCGCCGAAGGTCGGCCGCTTGTCGCGCCAGGCCTGCTTGAGGCGATTGAGCGGCTTGGGGGGAGCGGACATCGGGATCTCCGTCAGGCCGGCACGCGGCCGCCGAAAAACGGCGTGAGCGCCTGGCTGAGCTGGTGCGGCTTTTGCGAGGTGAAGATCATGGTGGCCGCGGCGTCATCGGCGTTGCCGATGGGCGGGCCGAGCAAGTCGACGACGCGGCGGGCGATCGCTGGCGCCGGATCGATCCAGGCGACCGGCCACGGCGCGAGCCTTTGCAGCCGGTCGAGCAGCAGCGGATAATGCGTGCAGGCGAGCACCACCGTATCGGTGCGGGCGGTGAGATCATCGGCATCGCCGGTGAAGCAGGGCAGGATCTCGGCCGCGATCGCGGCGTCGCTGACGGCGGTTCCGCTGAGCGCGGCTTCCGCCAGCGACGCCAGTTCCGGCGAGCCGACCAGCGTGACGGCGCAGCCTTGCGCGAAGTCGCGGATCAGCGCGTGGGTGTATTCGCGCTGCACGGTGGCCCTGGTGCCGAGCACGGAGACACGCTTGGTTTGCGATTGGGCGCAGGCCGGTTTGATCGCCGGCACGGTGCCGACGAACGGCGTCGTGTAGGCGGCCCGCAGCGGCGCCAGCGTCTGCACCGAGGCGGTGTTGCAGGCGATCACGATCAGATCGGGCCGGTGCGCTGATATCAGCTCGCCCATCAGCGGCACCACGCGGGCGATCAGCGCCGGCTCGCTGTGATGGCCGTAGGGGAAGAAGGCATCGTCGGCGACATAGACGTAGTGAGCGTCGGGCCGAGCGCGCACCACCTCGCGCAACACGCTGAGGCCGCCGAGGCCGGAGTCGAACACGAGAATCGTCGGGCGGTTTGTCACGTCGCGAGTGTACCGGATCGGGGAGGGCGGTTCAGTCGGTTTTTCTGGAGGATTGGACGGGTGTGGGGCGTCTCGGTGTGTTCCAATGGCGGGAGCGAAGGTTCAAACATGCATCTGTGAGCCACGGTCGCCGCCACACCTTCAGTGTCATCCCGGCGAACGCCGGGATCCATAACCACCGGCGGACATTGTCGCGACGACTGGCAGCTCCAGCGTGCCTCACACCACCGCCGCGGAGTATGGGTCCCGGGTCGGCGTCGCGCCGCCGCTGTGCGGCGTCGTGGCTTGCCCGGGATGACGGCGGAGGGTGAGGCGCGTCTTTCAGCAAACGAAGCTGCTCGCCACAAATTCGGTGTCATCCCGGCGAACGCCGGGATCCATAACCACCGGCGGACATTGTCGCGACGACTGGCAGCTCCAGCGTGCCTCACACCACCGCTGCGGAGTATGGGTCCCGGGTCGGCGCCGCGCCGCCGCTGTCGCGTCGCCGCAGCTTGCCCGGGACGACGACCGTAGAGAGGGGCGTCATTGCGAGCCAACGGGTCCGCGCGAAGCGCGGCCCGATGACAGGCTCCGCGAAGCAATCCAGAGTCCCGCGACGACTCTGGATTGCTTCGTCGCTCCGCTCCTCGCAATGACGGTGGTGAAACATGCGTTCTCATCCTCGCACCCGCTGTCGCGTCCGAGTGTTGCTCGTCTCATCGCCCTCTCGAAAATGAGGGCGCGGGGAAGGCCGGGTGCCGGTCGCACCCATGGCCCGCCTGCAACAAAAAAAGCAGGCGGCAGTCACCACAGGTACGGGCCGGATCATCCGGCCTTCCCCGCGCGATGGCGCTACGGCTTATACGTGCTCTCCCCGGGGACCGGCTTTTGACCCCGTCGCCTTGCGCGCTCGTCCAGACTTTGCGACGCAGACTTGGTCTCGGCACCGGGAGACCAGGACCACACGATTTCGCCGTGCGCATCGGATCGTTCGTCGGCATGATCGCTCACGCTGCAACCCGACGCGCCCACCGCATCCCGCACTCCA
>NZ_CAFI01000489.1 GCF_000239775.1 Bradyrhizobium sp. ORS 375 | reverse complement strand
CTTGCACCGCAGACCCGCGCGCCGGAGCAGTCCGGCCTTGCCGGCGTCTGCGTCGATCAATCCAAGGCGCATCGTGAGGACATCGACTGGCTGCGCGCCATCGCGGTGCTCGCAGTCATCGGCTTCCATTTCGAGGCGCCCGGGATCTTCGGCGGCTTCGTCGGCGTCGACATCTTCTTCGTCATCTCGGGCTATCTGATCACCGGCATCATCGCCGCCGAGAATGCGGAGGGCCGCTTCTCGCTTGCGCGCTTCTACGAACGGCGGCTGCGGCGGCTGTTGCCGGCGCTGTATGTCATGGTGGTGTGCGCGGCTATCCCGGCGTCATGGGATCTGCTCAGCTCCGAGCGCGCCGCGTTCTTCCGTTCGGCGGCGGCCGTCGTCACCTTCACCTCGAACATCTTCTTCTGGCTCCAGTCCGGCTATTTCGATCACGCGGCGGTCGAGAAGCCGCTGCTGCACACCTGGTCGCTGGCCGTCGAGGAGCAGGTCTATCTGGTGCTGCCGGTCGCGGTGTGGGCCGTGCTGCGGCTGGCCCGCGGGCATCGGCGCGCGCTGCCGCTCGCTCTTGCGCTGCTTACCGTAGCCTCGTTCGTACTCAGCGTCATGCTGATCCACGGCCATGCGTCCGCGACCGCGTTCTTCCTGAGCCCGCCGCGGGCCTGGGAGTTTCTGCTCGGCAGCCTGGTCGCCGTCTCGGGTCTGCCGGCGCCGCGCGCGGGCCTGGTACAGCGCTCGGCGCGCGGGCTCTCGCTGCTGCTGCTGGCGGTCCCGATTCTCTCGCTGCGCCCGGGCTCGGGCTTTCCGGGCGCCAACGCGCTCGCACCGTGTCTCGGCGCAGCGCTGTTCCTGTGGAGCGGAGTTGGCGTACCCAACCGGCCGCGCAGCCTGCTGTCGCCTCTCACCGCGGTCGCGTTCGTCGGCCGCATCTCCTATTCGCTGTATCTCTGGCATTGGCCGCTGTTCGCCTTTGCGCGCTTCGCCAAGCCCGGCCTCGCGCTCGACGGTGGGGAGCGGGCAGCCCTGTTCGCGCTGACGGTCGCGGTGGCCGCCTTGTCCTGGCGCTATGTCGAGCAGCCGTTCCGCGACCGCCGCCTGGTCGCGACGCCGCGCGCCGCCTTCGGCGTCGCTGCGCTGGCCAGCGTGCTCCTGCTCGCCGGCAGCGGGCTTGGCCTGATGCGAAGTGAGGCCAGCTCCGACGCCGATCGCGCGGCGCAGCGCCTCGACGACTACAACAGCTATGACATGAAGCCGGTCTATCGCTACGGCTCCTGCTTCACGACGCCGGACGGACGCGTGGCGGAGGACTGCCTGCGCCCGGCAACCGGCAAGACCAACATCCTGCTGTGGGGCGACAGCTTTGCCGCGCATGCCTATCACGGCCTCAAGGCGCAGCTCGATCCTGATCGCGTCAACATCATGCAGGCGAGCCAGCCGACCTGCATGCCGACGTTCAGCGCGGAAACGCAGGGCGTTCCGGCCTGCCGCGCGCTCGCCGAGCAGATGCGCGACCATCTCGCGTCACAGCGGCCCGATCTCGTGGTGATGGCGGCGGACTGGCTCGAGGACGCGCGGCCGCCGCGCTTCGCCGGCATGGTTCGCGACCTCCGGCTGACCCTGGCTCGTTTGAGCGAGGCCGGCATTCCGGTGGTGCTGCTCGGTCCCGCCGTGCAGTTTCGGGCGCGGCTGCCCTCGATGCTGGCGCGTGCGACTCTGCGCGGCGTCACGCCGGATCCCGCTGCCTTCGTCCGCTCGGACATCTTCGAACTCGACCAGGCGATGCAGGCGGCGCTGCCGAGCGGCGAAGGGCTGTCCTACGTCTCGATCCTGTCAGCGGTGTGCGTGCAGCGCAGCTGTCCGCTCACGGTCGGCGACGTCCCATTGTCGTTCGACCATGCGCATCTGACCGCCGAGGGCTCGGTGCATGTGATGGGCAAGGTCGCGCCGCTGATCCTGTCCCGCGCGCTGCAGCCCGGCTCAGTTCAGCAGGCCGACGATGGCCCCCATCAGGCAGGTGGTGAGGGTGCCCGAAACGATTGATTTGAGGCCGAGCGCGTTGATCTCGTCGCGCCGCGTCGGCGCCATGGTGCCGAGGCCGCCGATCATGATGCCGAGGCTGGCGAAGTTGGCGAAGCCGCACATCGCGTAGAGCATGATCAGCCGCGCGCGCGGGCCGAGCGCGGCTGCGTCGAGCTTCGAAAGCTCGACATAGGCGATTAGCTCGTTGAGCACCGTCTTGGTGCCCATCAGGCTGCCGGCCGTGACGGCCTCCGACCATGGCAGGCCCATCAGCCAGCACACCGGCGCCATCACCAGGCCGAGCAGCCGCTGCAGCGAGATGGCGGCGCCGCCGATCGCGGGCAGCAGCGACAGGATCGCGTTGGCGAGGTGCACCAGCGCGACCAGCACCAGCAGCAGCGCGACGATGTTCATCAAGAGCTCGAGTCCGGCACTGGTGCCCTTGACGATGGCGTCCATCGTCGAGGAGGCCTGCATCTCTGGATCACCGAGCGCGCCACCGGTGAGCTGCTTGGAGGTCTCCGGGACCATGATCAGGCTGATCAGGATCGAGGCCGGCGCCCCGAGCACCGAGGCGATGACGAAGTGCGCGGCGGCGTCGGGTATCAGTGGAGCAAGAAGCGTCGCGTACAAGACCAGCACGGTGCCGGCGATGCCGGCCATGCCGCCGGTCATCACCAGGAACAATTCGCTGCGCGTCATCTGCGCGAGGTAGGGCCGGATGAACAGTGGCGCCTCGACCATGCCGAGGAAGACGTTGGCCGCGGTGGAGAGGCCAACGGCGCCGCCGACGCCGAGCGTCCGCTCCAGCAGCCAGGCCATGCCGCGCACCAGCGGTGGCAGCACGCGCCAGTAGAACAGCAGCGTGGTCAGGACGCTCATGACCAGCACGATCGGCAGCGCCTGGAAGGCGAGCACGAAATCGGCGCCGGGCGCCTTCAGATCGAAGGGCAGGGCGCCGCCGCCGACATAGCCGAACACGAAGGACGTGCCGGCGCGCGAGGCGGATGAGATCGCGCCGACCGCGTCGTTGATGGCGCCGAAGGCGCGGGCGACGGTCGGCACCTTGAGCAGGACGACCGCGGTGAGGAGCGTCACCGCCAGCCCTAGCGCGGCCTGCCTCAGCGACACCGCGCGCCGGTTCTCGCCGAGCGCCCAGGCGAGCACGAGCAGCGCGACGATCCCGAACGCCGATTGCAGCTGAAGCATCAGATCCCCCAAAGCCCCGGCTCATTATGAGATGACGGAACAGCCCCGCGCAATGCGTTACGGCCATGCGGCGCCTGCGATTGACAAGCATCTATGCCTGCGTCACGCAGGCGCCATCATGTCGACCTCCGTCCCGATCGGCGCGCGCGATCTGCTCAAGCAAAGCGCGTTCCTGCTGTTCCTGTCGTCTCGCAGCCTGTCGCGCTTCGCGAGCCAGATCGCGGCGGTGGCGATCGGCTGGCAGATCTACGATCTGACCGGGCGCGCCTTCGATCTCGGCATGGTCGGCTTGATCCAGTTCCTGCCGACCGCCTTGCTGGTGTTCGTCGCCGGCAGCGCCGCCGACCGCTTCCCGCGCAAGCGCGTCGTGCAGCTGTGCCAGCTCGCCGAGGCGCTGACGGCGTTGTATCTGTGCTGGGGCGCCACTGCCGGCCAGCTCGGCGAATGGCAGCTGTTCGCATCCGTCTTCGTGCTCGGCATCGCCGGCGCGTTCGAGAGCCCGGCGACGGCCGCGCTGCTGCCGCTGATCGCGCCGGAAGGCACGTTGCAGCGGGCGAGCGCACTGTCGAGCGGCGCGGCGCAGCTCGCGACCATCACGGGTCCCGCCATCGGCGGCTTCGCTTATGCGGTCGCGCCCGGGCTGCCCTACGGCATCATGATGCTGTTCTGGCTCGGCGGCATGGCGCTGACCGGCTTGATGCAGGTGCCGGACGACGTGCCGGCGGAGCGGCTCGACGGCAGCGCGGACGATCTGTTTGCCGGCGTCCGCTTCATCCGCGCCAATCCCGCGATCCTCGGCACCATCTCGCTCGATTTGTTCGCGGTGCTGCTCGGCGGCGTCACTGCGTTGCTGCCGATCTATGCGCGTGACGTGCTCGACACCGGTCCTTTCGGCCTCGGCGTGCTCCGCGCAGCGCCCGCGGTCGGTGCGCTGATGATGACCGCGGTGCTCGCGCGTTACACGATCAAGCGGCGCGTCGGCCTGCGGATGTTTCAGGCTGTCATCGTGTTCGGCGCGGCGACGGTCGTGTTCGCGGTTTCGCACATCATGTGGATCTCGGTCCTGTCGCTCGCCATCCTCGGCGCCGCCGACACGATCAGCGTCGTGATCCGCTTCTCGCTGGTGCAGCTCGCCACGCCGAACGAGATGCGCGGCCGCGTCGGCGCGGTGAATTTCCTGTTCATCAACGCCTCCAACCAGCTCGGCCAGTTCGAGAGCGGCGTCACCGCCGCGCTGCTCGGCGCCATGCCCGCCGCGGTGCTCGGCGGTGTCGGCACGATCGCGGTGGCGCTGGCCTGGATGAAGCTGTTTCCGGAGCTGCGGAAGGTGGAGAGGTTGGAGTAGGGGCCGACCGCGGTCTTTTCGTCATTCCGGGGCATCGCGCAGGGATCAGCCCGGAGCCATAACCACGAAACGTCATGCGACCAAGACAATCGCCGCAGCCATCTCGCGCCACATTACCGCTTGTGGCTATGGATTCCGGGCTCGCGCTGCGCGCGCCCCGGAATGACGAGCGGAGAGAGCAGGGGCGCTTTCTGAGAAAGGCGACTAGCCCCGGCCAACGAACGGCATCTTGGTCGCCATCACGGTAATGAACAGCACGTTGGCGCTGAGCGGCAGGCCGGACATGTAGACGACGGCGTCGGCGACGGCTTTCACGTCCATGCGCGGCTCGGGCATCATGCGGCCGTCGGGCTGCAGCACGCCGCCGACCATGCGCTCGGTCATCGGCGTCTCGGCGTTGCCGATGTCGATCTGGCCGACGGCGATGTCGTAGGCGCGGCCGTCGAGATTGGAGGCCTTGGTCAGGCCGGTGATGGCGTGCTTGGTCGAAGTGTAGGGCGAGGAGAACGGCCGCGGCGCATGCGCCGAGATCGAGCCGTTATTGATGATGCGGCCGCCGCGCGGACTCTGGTCCTTCATGATGCGGAAGGCGTGCTGGGTGCACAGGAACGGCGCGGTGAGGTTGGTCGCGACCACCGACTGCCATTGCTCCATCGTGAGGTCTTCGAACGGCACCGGCGGCGCGCCCATGCCCGCATTGTTGAACAGCACGTCGAGACGCCCGTAGGTCTTCTTCACGGTGTCGAACAGCGCCGCGATCGAGGCGGGGTCCATCATGTCGGCGGGCACGGGAAGGCTCATGCCGGCAGGGCCGAGCTTGGCGGTCTCTTCCAGCATCTCCTTGCGGCGGCCGGCCAGCACCACGGTGAAGCCCGCGTTCATCAGCGCCAGCGATGTAGCGCGGCCGACACCCGTGCCTGCGCCCGTCACCAGCGCGATCTTCTTTGCTTCAGCCATGTTTCCTCACCTTTTCACGTTTTGCAGTTTTGAGCAGGATGAAGCGTCAGTGCTTCACTTCGCTCTGAGTCTTATAGGGCGGGCGCGGAATGTTGTTATGCGCCGCGCGCAGGGCCGCCGACCAGCGCGAGCGGAGGTCGTGGAAATAGGGCTCGCCAGCCTCGATGCGGTGGTTGAGATCGGCCTCGCAAGCATCGGAGCGCACCACCAGCACATCGATCGGCAGGCCCACGCCGAGATTGGAGCGCATCGTCGAATCCATCGAGATCAGCCCGGTCTTGAGCGCCTCGTAGAGCTCGACGTCGTAATGCATCGCGCGATCGAGCACCGGCTTGCCGTATTTGTGCTCGCCAATCTGCAGGTACGGCGTATCCGTGGTGCATTCGATGAAATTGCCGGCGGTGTAGACCATGAACAGCCGCATCCGCGAGCCCCTGATCTGGCCGCCGAACAGGAAGGAGACGTCGAACGAGATGTCCTCCGCCTTCAGCGCCGGACCTTCCGTCGCGTGCACCATGCGGATCGCCTTGCCGATGCGCTGCGCGGCCTGGAACATGGTCGGCGCGTTCATCAGCGTCTCGACCTCGCCGGTCTCCGGGTCTTCCATGCCCTCGGTCAGGGTCGACAGCACGGACTGGCTGATGGCGAGATTGCCGGCGCTGGCGACTGCCACGATGCGCTCGCCGGGATTGGAGAAGATGTGCAGCTTGCGGAAGGTCGAGACGTTGTCGAGACCCGCATTGGTCCGGGTGTCCGCGATCATGACAAGCCCGTCACGCACCAGAATTCCGCAGCAATAGGTCATCTCAGTCCCCTCAAGCCAGAGCGCGAATTAGTAGCGAAAATCGAAGGCGCGTCCAACCCCGCAATGGAGCGCGCGCCCCGGAATGACGACCGCTTGTGGAGCAGCGGCGGAGGGCTACGGCAGACCCTCAGGACTGGCGCTGCGACTGCGATTGCGACTGGCCGCCGCGGCCGACCTGCTCGACCTTCACCTTCACGGTGAGCGTCTCGGTGCCGCCGCCGTAGCGGGTGCCGCGCACCGGGGCGGCGCCGAGATAATCCAATCCGATCGCCACCCGGACATGGGCGTCGGTGGAGCAGATGCAGTTGGCGGCGTCGAAGCCGACCCAGCCGAGGTTCGGCACGAAGGCCTCGGCCCAGGCATGGCCAGCCTCTTGATGCACCGCACCATCGGAGCGCAGGAAGTGGCCGGACACGAAGCGCGCCGGGATCGCCGCGGCGCGCGCGCAGGCGATGAAGATGTGGGCGTAGTCCTGGCAGACGCCGCGCTTCAGGACGAATGCCTCCGCGGCCGAGGTGCCGCTGTGGGTCGGGTCCTCGTCGAAGGTCATGTGCTCGTAGACCTGCATCATCAGCGTGTGCAGGAAGCCGAGCACGTCGGACTCCGATTCCGCGCGCAACTCGCGGACGATGGCGCTCATCGCGGCGTTGGCCGTCGTCAGCGGGGTCTGCCGCAGGAAGAAGCCGGGCGGGAACCGCTCGTCGGTGCCCTTGAGCACGCCGCCGGTGTCGTGGGTCTCCACCAGACCCTCGGCGGTGATCGTGAGGTCCTGCAGCGCACCATGGGTGATGACGTGGGTGACGTTGCCGAACGCGTCCTCGTGCATGTCCAGCCGCGAATCGGTCGATACGTCGATCTGCCATTCCGCGACATATTGGCCGTCATGGCTGCCCGGCGTCATGCGGAGGATCTGGATGACGCCGGTCGCCGCCGGCTCGTAGCGGTAGGTGGTGGAATGGGAGATACGCAGGCGCATGGCAGTCGACCAGTCTTCGTCAGATGTGCTGTCCGCGGTAGCTCGTTTCACCTTCCCCCGAAAGGGGGAGGGGGGCCCCTCTCGCGAAGGGGATGGCGCGGGGCGCCGGGAGTGGTGTTGCAGACACAGTTCAATGAGCGCCCATGGCTGCCTCGGAGCGCGCCGAATGCCGGCGCGTCCGGATGCTCAGATCAGGTACTGCTTGGTGATGATCTCTCCCAGACGCGAATTGTCGGCGATGAACTCCTGGATGAACTCGTGCACGCCGCGCTGGAAGATGTCGTCCATGTTGGAGTGCTCGAGCCGGTTGCGCACGCCGCGGGCGTGGCGCTGCGACGGCCCCTGGCGGCCATAGGCAACGCCGATCTGGTCGAGATTGCGGACGAGATTGCCGTAGCAGCTGGCGAGCGAGCGCGGCAGCGTGTCATTCAGGATCAGAAGGTCCGCGATCAGCCAGGGTTTCAGCGTCTCGCGATACACCCAGTGATACGCCGTGAGCGCGGAGACCGAGCGCAGGATCGAGGTCCACTGGTAGTAGTCGAGCGGGCCGCCGACATGCTCCTCCTCGGGCAGCAGCACGTGATATTTCACGTCGAGAATGCGGGCGGTGTTGTCGGCGCGCTCCAGATGCAGGCCGAGCCGCGAGAACCAGTAGGCGTCGTTGCGCAGCATCGTCCGGTAGGCTGAGCCGTCGAAGCGCAGCGAGGTCTCCTGCACGAAGCGCAGGAAGCGGGCGAGCTCCTCACGCGTCTTGGTGCCCTTGCTCCACACTTCCTGCAGCTCGATCCAGGAGCCGTTGAGCGTGTCCCACATCTCCGAGGTCAGCGCCGTGCGGACCGAGCGAGCGTTGAGACGGGCGGCCTCGATGCAGTTCTTGATCGAGGACGGGTTCGACTGGTTGAACGACAGATACTCGACGACGTTGTGCTCGTTGGCCTCTGGATAGGCCTCGAAGAAGCTCGCATGGACACCGGCGGTCATCAGCGCCGATTCCCATTCGTTGGTCTTGCCGATATAGGCCGCGGGCAGGGCGGTGACGCGCAGGGTGGCGTCGATGGTGCGGGCGAGATACTCGGCGCGCTCCACATAGCGGGCGAGCCAGTACAGGTTTTCGGCGGTGCGCGACAGCATGGGCA